>JAJBVF010000415.1 GCA_020859965.1 Clostridiales bacterium | reverse complement strand
GAATGTCATAGATGCTGTAGCCAACCTGATACGGGCTGCGCTCCTTTACATCGATTGTGATCATCATGCCGGTCTGTCCCTCATCTGCAGCCTTGCATGCCAGATAGCCTACGTTAAATGCTTCATTGATATCATTCAGGGATGCAATGTGAGTCGCCGCTCTCTGCAAAGTAGAGAGTTCAATCGCACGTGTCTTCAGTCCAGTCTCCGCAGCGATCTTATTTGCCAGAACCACTGCACAGCCAGAGAGCTGTTTGTGTCCGAACGCGTCTACATAATCGGAACCACCGCCAAGCTCGCACACAAAACGACCATCCGCAATCTTGATACCCTCTGATACAGCGATCACTACAGAGCTCTTCTTCACCGCAAGATCTTTTACTCTTGCCATGAAGTCATCCATATCAAATACCGCCTCCGGAACATAAATCAGATCCGGTCCCTCACAGTCCTCATCTCTGGAAAGAGCCGCAGCTGCAGTCAGCCATCCGGCATGACGTCCCATGATCTCTACAATGCACACGGTCGGCTTCTCGATACCAAAGCTTGCATTGTCGCGGATAACTTCCTTGAGAGAAGTAGCAATATATTTCGCCGCAGAACCATACCCCGGGCAGTGATCCGTGATCGGAAGGTCATTGTCAATCGTCTTCGGCACGCCCATAAAGCGCTGTGTCTTGCCTTTCAGTGCCGCATAATCAGACAGCATCTTAATCGTATCCATCGAATCATTTCCGCCAATATAGAACAGGCACTCGATCTCGTATTTCTCAAGGATCTCAAAAATCTTATCGTATACTTCCTCGTTGCCCTCGATCTTCGGCAGCTTATAACGGCAGGAACCAAGGAAAGCAGACGGTGTTCTCTTCAAAAGCTCGATGTCCTTGTCTTCCTTGATATATTCACCCATATCTACCAGGTCTTCATTCAAAAAGCCCTGAATACCATGATGCATACCATAAATTTTCTTTACGCCCAGCTCTCTCGCTTTGCTCACAACACCTGCAAGGCTGGAATTGATCACAGCTGTCGGTCCGCCGGACTGACCTACTACAATATTTCCCTTCATTATAAATTCCTCCTGAAATTCTGTTTGCGCAACCATCCAATCCCTTCACAAACAGGAGCTTCTGCCCCGGTATGTGGGGGATGACCGGTCATCTACAGTCATTTTCTTATGAAAATCCCTGAAAACATCCGTTTTTCCCTGATTTTCCCGCAAAGAAGTATAGCAGAATTTTCCTGATACCGCAAGATGTAATCCGGGAGTTTCTATTCCTTTTTTAATGCGCGTTACAAATCAGAACATGCCATAGCAGTATATTGCCTCAGGCATCCATAAGCAGACGATAAGCAGATTTTTGCAGTTTTCCCAAGCATAGCGTTCCTTGCTTCGCCATTGTTTGAGCGAAGCGAGTTTCAGCGAAGCAAGGAGCAATAGGCGGCGCAGGGAAACGCAAAAATCAACGTGGCTGCGTTGGAGGCTGAGGCATAATGTCTGGCATGGTCTGATTTATAACAACGCGACAGTTTTTTACCACGCAAACTTCTCTTCAAAATATGCCTTCAGATCTTCAATCTTCACGCGCTCCTGCTCCATCGTATCACGATCACGCACGGTCACCGCTCCATCCTCTTCGGAATCAAAATCATAGGTCACACAGAAGGGCGTACCGATCTCATCCTGTCTTCTGTAACGCTTGCCGATATTTCCGCGGTCATCAAATTCGCAATTATAGTATCTGGAAAGCTCCGAATATACTTTCTGAGCACCCTCATTCAGCTTCTTGGAAAGCGGAAGCACGCCAATCTTCACCGGAGCGATCGCCGGATGGAAATGCAGAACGGTACGCACATCTCCGCCTTCGAGTTCTTCCTCATCATATGCGCTGCAGAGGAATGCCAGCACAACACGGTCCGCGCCAAGCGACGGCTCAATCACATATGGAATGTATTTTTCCTTCTTTTCATCGTCAAAGTAGCTCATATCCTGACCGGACGTATTCTGATGCTGTGTCAGGTCATATCGGTGCGATCTGCAATTCCCCAGAGTTCACCCCAGCCAAACGGAAACAAAAATTCAATATCCGTTGTACCCTTGCTGTAGAAACAGAGTTCCTCCGGAGCATGGTCGCGCAGGCGCAGCTCGTCTTCCTTCATGCCAAGCGTCTTCAGCCATTCAAAGCAGAAGCTTCTCCAGTACTGGAACCAGTCAAGATCCGTCCGGGGCCCACAGAAAAATTCGAGCGCGATCTGCTCAAACTCTCGCGTGCGGAAGGTAAAATTGCCAGGTGTAATCTCATTCCGGAAGGATTTACCGATCTGTGCAATACCAAACGGCAGCTTCTTGCGGGACGTCCGCTGTACATTTTTGAAGTTTACAAAAATACCCTGTGCAGTCTCCGGGCGCAGATAAACCGTATTTTTCGCGTCCTCTGTCACTCCCTGAAAGGTCTTAAACATCAGGTTGAACTGCCGGATATCGGTAAAATTATGTTTGCCGCAGGAAGGGCAGGGGATCTGATGTTCCTCGATATAGTTTTTCATCTCTTCCTGGGAAAACGCATCAATCGGCTTGTCCAGCGTGAGACCATTTTCCGCACAGTAATCCTCAATCACCTTATCTGCGCGAAAACGTTCATGACACTCCTTGCAGTCCATCAGCGGATCGGCAAAACCGCCGAGAT
>JAJBVF010000466.1 GCA_020859965.1 Clostridiales bacterium | reverse complement strand
GCTCTGTTTCTCGCAATCAGCGTGATTACTTCACTGGGACTTGCGCTGGGTGGCGGCTCGGAGGAATCCTCGGAGAATCGGGAACTGGCGGAACTGCCGGCGCTGAAAACGGAAGAAGGGTGGAATACTACTTTTCTGACAGATATGGGGGACTGGTTTGAAGACCATTTTGCATTCCGCAATGAGCTGGTGACTGCTTATGGCTTGCTTACCGGCAAGGTTTTCGGTACCTCTGCGCAGGACAGTGTCATTGTCGGGACGAATGGCTGGCTGTATTACACGGATTCGCTTTCGGATTATCAGGGCAGTGATTTGATGACTGAACGGCAGCTTTTTGATGCGGCGCATACGCTTTCCATGATTCAGACCTACTGTGAAGAAAATGGAGTAGAATTTGCTTTTACGATCGCGCCGAACAAAGCATCCCTGTATGGGGAGAACATGCCATATTATTACAGCGGATTCTGTGAGGAAGAAAACAATCTCAGCAACCTGCTTCCCTGGCTGGAAAGCGAAGGCGTGAATTATGTAAGCCTGTATGAGGCTTTCGAAGAGCAGGAGGAAGTGCTTTATCATGCGCGGGACTCCCACTGGAATAACAAGGGCGCAGCACTGGCTGCAGATGTGCTTCTGACTGCGCTTGGACGGGAGCATACTTCGTATGAGGACGCGGATTATGAGATCCGGAAAGATTATTCCGGCGATCTTGACGCAATGGTTTATCCGATGGCGGTCACTCTGGAGGAAGAGATTTACTTTGACCCGGAACCGCAGTTTACTTATGTAGAAGAAGTGGAGAGTAATTACGATGCGAAAATTTATACGCAGAGTGACGCATCCGGAAGTCTTGTGATGTATCGCGATTCCTTCTGCAACGCACTGCTGCCATTTCTCGCAGAAAGCTTTGGTAATGCGTATTTTTCCAGAGGTGTACCTTATCAACTTGCCACAGATCTTGCCTCCTGTGAGGCAACTACTCTGATTGTTGAGAGGGCGGAACGCTTCATTCCGGAGATTGCAGAGAATCCGCCGGTGATGTCCGGACTTCTGGTGCTGGACGGCTCGACGGATGGGCTGGATTATACAGAAACTATTTCAGAGCTTACGGTGGAAGCGCAGGGCGTCTACACAAAGATATCCGGTACGCTGGAGTCAGGAAGCTATGAAACGGATACCCGGATTTATATCCGGATCAATGACATGCTTACCTATGAAGCATTTCCGGTGTCACTGGGAGAAGAGGGAGAAGGCTTTGTTCTCTATGTGCCGACTTCGATCCTGTATGAAGACGGAAACCGGTATGAACTGGGGTTGTCATAAGTAAACGGGAACCAGTGTGAATTGGGACTGCCCTGAACAAATGGGAATCGGTATGAGCCGGGCCTGTCATAAGCGGAAAGAAAACGATGTGTTATGAGATTGTCATGGTATAGTCCAATCGGAAAAATGCCCAAGAAATGTTCTTTTTTTGCGTTTTTTTCTATTGGACGGACTCTTGACTTTTGAAGGGGTTTTTTTTAAAATATTAGAAAACCGCGTGGCGATAAGAAAGCGTAAATCCAGGAAATTGGATTGGCGCTTTCTTTTTTGATGCGCTGTACACAAATTAGAAAAGAAGAAAGAAAAGGAGTAAGGTTTTATGTCTGAAAACAAAACAAAGCAGCTTGATCTGAGTACTGCGCCGATTGGCAAGACGATGCTGAACTATGCGATTCCGTGCATTATTTCACTTCTTGTAGCGGCACTTTACAATATTGTAGATCAGATTTTTATCGGCTGGGGCGTCGGCGCGGAAGGAAATGGCGCGACAAACATTGTTTTCCCGCTGACTGTGCTGGCGCTGGCAATCGCGACGATGATTGGCGATGGCGCCTGTTCGTTTGTGAGTATCAGTCTGGGAAGCCGGGACAGCGACCGGGCACACCGCACGGTCGGCAATGCCGTTGTCCTTACGATTGCCTGCGGAATTATTCTGATGCTTATTTATCTGGTCTTTCAGGGGCCGATTCTCCGTACATTCGGTGCTACGGATGATGTCTCAGAATTGACCAGAACCTATGCGAAACGCTACTTTACATGGATTGCTATTGGTGTGCCGTTCTATATGTTTGGTCAGGCAATGAATCCGATCATCCGTTCGGATGGGAGTCCGAGGGTGGCTATGGTAGCGACACTTGCCGGAGCGATTGCGAATATCATTCTGGACCCGATCGCTATTTTTATCCTTAAATGGGATGTTATGGGTGCGGCTGTCGCTACAGTAGCAGGTCAGGTACTCACCGCTGTGATTTCTCTGGTATATCTGTGCAGAATGAAACAGGTATCTCTCTCAAAAACAAGCTTTGCGCTTCGTGCAAACCTGATCCGGAAATTTATTCCGCTTGGATTTACAAGCTTTTTAAGCCAGTTTTCTCTGGTGCTTTCGATGGCAGTGATGAACAACATGGTTGCGAAATATGGTGCGCTCTCTATTTATGGTGAGGGAGGCACAGGCGATACGCCGATGGCGGTTGTCGGCATCGTTATGAAGTTTTTCCAGATCATGATCTCAGTGGTTGTCGGTATGGCAGCCGGTTGTATCCCGATCGTTGGATTTAACTACGGTGCAAAGTGCTTTGACCGCTGTCAGCAGATTATGAAGCGTTTGCTGACCTACGAATTCTGTGTTGGTCTTGTAGCTCTGTTTATA
>JAJBVF010000441.1 GCA_020859965.1 Clostridiales bacterium | reverse complement strand
GCGAAGGAAATGGGAGCAAAGGGCATCACTGTATCCGGTGTCTGCTGTACATCAAACGAAGTGGAGATGCGGCGCGGTATTCCGATGGCGGGTAATTTCCTGCAGCAGGAAAATGTCGTTCTGACAGGAGCCTGTGAAGCGATTGTCGTTGACGTGCAGTGTATTTTCCCTGCACTTGGGCCTCTGGCAAAATGCTTCCATACCAAATTTGTGACGACTTCTCCGATCGCGCAGATGCCGGAGTCGGATTACATACGTTTTTCTCCGGAGAATGCGGGTGAGAATGCAAAGGCTATCGTGAAGATGGCGATTGAGAACTTTAAAAACCGTAAGCCGGAGCTGGTTCATATTCCGAAAATGAAACAGCATGCGACAGTAGGTTATTCTGTTGAGGCAATCAAAAAGACGCTGGATACTGTTACGAACTCTCAGGTAGATGAGACAGGAACTCTGAAGCCTCTTGTAGAATGCTTGAGTTCCGGTGTCATTCGTGGCGCAGTTGCGATGGTAGGCTGCAATAATCCGAAGGTTCGCCCGGATACCGCACACATTGGACTGATGAAGAAGCTGATTGAGAACGATATCATCATCGTTGCCTCCGGCTGCTCTGCTCAGGCTGCTGCAAAAGCCGGTCTGATGGACAAGCGTGCAAAGGATCTCTGCGGTGCAGGCCTGAAGAGAGTCTGTGAGCTCGCTGATATTCCGCCGGTGCTTCATATGGGTTCCTGTGTGGATATCAGCCGTATGATGATTCTGGTATCAGATCTTGCGAAGGATTCCGGATGGAATATTTCACAGCTGCCGGTGGTTGGGTGCGCTCCGGAGTGGATGTCAGAGAAGGCTGTTTCGATTGGTAACTACGTAGTAGCAACCGGTCTGGACACCTTCCTTGGCGTAGATCCGTACGCGTCAGGTTCCTCGGAAGTAGAAGGACTGCTCCAGGGTGGTATTCGCGACTGGGTAGAAGCTGCTTATACGGTAGAGACGGATATTGATAAGATGGTTGACAAGATGATCGACCGGATTGAAGAAAAGAGAACTGCTTTAGGGATCTGATGAGGTATTAACATGAAGATTGCAATTACCGGAAAGGGCGGAGTCGGCAAGACAACCTTTGCCGCAACGCTGGCACGGCTTTATGCGGACGAAGGACGTTCTGTCCTGGCTGCAGACGCGGATCCGGACGCGAATCTCGGGTTGGCTCTTGGTTTTGACGAGGAAGCTCTTGATGAGATCGTTCCGATCACCAAGATGCGGCAGCTTGTGCAGGAGCGCACTGGAGCGGATGAGTTCAACAAGATCTTTAAACTCAATCCGAAGGTTGACGATATTCCGGATAAATATGCTAAAAAGTGCAACGGTGTCAAGCTTCTTGTGCTTGGTACAGTTGAGACGGGCGGCAGCGGATGTGTCTGCCCGGAGCATGTCATGCTGAAACGCATCATCAATCATCTGATGCTTCGCTCGAATGATGTTGTTATCCTGGATATGGAGGCTGGTCTGGAACATCTGGGCCGGGGTACGACGAGCGGCATGGATGCATTTATCGTTGTGATCGAGCCGGGAGCCAGAAGCGTACAGACCTATCGCAATGTGAAACGTCTGGCTGATGACCTTGGTGTAAAGCAGGTATATGTGGTAGCGAACAAGGTTCGCGATGAAAATGATGAAGCGTTTATCCGATCTAAGATTCCTGCCGAAGATCTGCTAGGGCTGATCCACTACAATACAGAGATCATCGATGCAGATCGAAATGGTTCTTCGCCTTATGATTATAGCCACAAGGCTGTTGAGGAAATACGCTCCGTGAAAGAAAGACTGGAGCAGCTGTAACTTAGTACCTGTCCCATGATTTTCTTCCTGGTCCTCCGGGATCGGGAAGAAATATGGGATGAGATAGATATTTTTTAAGAAAGAAGGCGAATGAAATGAGTGAATCTGGATTACCAAAGCTTGAGGTTGCGGATATTATCCAGGCACTGGATGGAGTCTGCAATTCAAAAGTGGACGACATGGGATCGACCAAACCGCTGATCGATTGTGTGGTATCAGGTGTGCTGCGCGGAGCTGCCGTTCTTCTGGGAACGGATGGTTCTGATGTAAGGGACGTACAGGAGTACACAGATCTGATCAAAAAACTGATAGCAAATGATATTGTTGTACTTGCTATTGGTTATCCTGTCACAGTGGCGGCTGATGCGGGACTTCTGAATCCGGAAGCGAAGGATCTGTGCGGAGCCGGGCTGAAACGTGTCTGTGAACTGGCTGAGATTCCGCCGGTACTGCCTCTTGGCGGTCTGGAGAACATCGGCAATGTTGTTACGATCGCACAGGCTCTTTCTGCTGATTCCGGTCTTAACGTACCGCAGCTGCCGGTTGTCGGATGTGACGCTGCTGGTGTGACTGCGCAGGCGGTAGAGCTCGGCAATACGTTTGTTGGACTTGGCGTGGACACTTTTATCGGTATTATGCCGTATGAAGGCTCTTTGGCGGACGTGGTGGCTGCAAGCGGCCTGAAAGATGGCGCAGAGGCAAAACACACGGTTTCTGCTGATCTTGACGAGCTTGCGGATGCTCTGATCGCGGATATCGAAAAGAAGCGTGCGGCTATTGCAATCTGATTCTAAATGAATATTATGGAGGTAGTAAAGTGACTTTATTTGATGTTATTTTTAAAGGAAATGACGCAGTA
>JAJBVF010000416.1 GCA_020859965.1 Clostridiales bacterium | reverse complement strand
AAGGAAAAGGCAGCGACAAAATCCTTCTTTATGGAAGCGTCCAACCGTTCCATGAGCTACTTTACCGGGGACGCTGCCATGCGCACGATCGTCGGCTATATGAGCGAAACCTCCATGCGCAGTTTCATCCTTCGGGGGCTGACTGCCGGAGAATACCGAATCTGGGAGATGGATCCTGCCACCGGCGAAAAGACCGAATCTGGTCAGACCTTCTATCCGACGGACGGTGTACTGGAATACAGCTCGGAAGAGCTTTTTGGCAATAAAAAAGACCGGCTGGTCGTGATCGAAGCCAGTGTCTGATCCGCCGAAAACATGAATTGACAGACGAACAAGCCGGAACAGATCCGGGACTATTTCCGAAGAAGCCTGGCCGGCGAAGTCATGTTTGATAACTATTGAAAAATTAAATCTCCGTGGTATAATGCCTAAGGGCGTGCTACCCCTATCGCAATTCCACGGAGGTATTTTTTTATATGAATACAAAAAATGCTCAGCCGGCCAACCGGCTGTTTTCCAGTCATGATCTGCTGATCCTGATCCTTCCCCTGTTCCTGGAGCAGGCGCTCGCGATCACGGTCGGTATGGCGGATACCATGATGGTATCCAACGCCGGTGAAGCCGCCGTTTCCGGCGTCTCTTTGATCGATATGTTCAACAATCTGATCTTTTCTGTATTATCCGCGCTCGCTACCGGCGGCGCTGTAGTGACTTCACAATTTCTCGGTGCCAGAAAAAAGGATCAGGCCAGCCACTCTGTTATGCAGCTGATCGTCTCCTCTCTTCTGATCACTATTGTAATTTCCGCCCTCATTATCGCTGCCAGCAGCCCTATCATCCGTCTGTTTTTCGGCAGTATCGAAGACAGTGTGTTTGACGCGGCATTGCTTTACATGATTATCTCCGCGTTTTCCTACCCGTTTCTGGCCGTGTATAATTCTTCCGCAGCGATTTTCCGGGTCATAAACCGCACGGAAGTCACACTGAAGGTATCGATCGTTATGAATCTGATCAATGTGGTCGGCAATGCCATCGGCATCTTTGTCCTCCACGCAGGTGTCGTCGGAGTGGCGGTTCCCTCACTGATCTCACGTATGTTTGCCGCAATTGTACTTTACGTACTGCTTCACAATCCCAACCTGGAGATCCATATCGAACCGGGCAAATTCCGCTTTGATCCCGGCCTGATCCGCAAGATCTACTACATAGGTATCCCCAGCGGCGTTGAAAACGGAATTTTTCAGCTTGGGCGCGTCATCGTCGTCAGTATCATCTCCGGTTTCGGAACCGTCCAGATCGCAGCAAACGGCGTTGCAAACAGTCTGGATCAGATGGGCGTGATCGGCGGGCAGACAATGAATCTGGCCATGATTGCCGTCATCGGCCGCTGCGTTGGTGCCGGGGATGAAGAGCAGATCCGGCATTATACAAAGAAGCTGCTCCTTATCACATATGCACTGACACTCCTGTGCTGCGGTTCTATCCTGTTGTTCCTGAAGCCGCTGCTTTCGCTCTACGGACTGAGCGCAGGAACGACAGCATTGGCATCTATCCTCGTCCGGATTCACGATGGATGTGCAATCCTCTGCTGGCCGCTGGCTTTTACGTTCCCGAATATGCTGCGCGCCTGCAACGATGTGAAATACACCATGGGAATCTCTATTTTCTCCATGTTCGCCTTTCGGATCGCTCTCAGCGTCATCCTCGGGCAGCAAATGGGCTACGGCGCCATCGGCGTCTGGATCGGTATGCTGGTGGACTGGGTCTTCCGGATTCTCTGTTTCGTGGTGCGCTACCGCAAAGGAACCTGGCGGCGGCTGGCACATCTGACCCCCGCAGCCGGATAATCAATTGATAATCGATTTCGGAAGCAGGAAGAGTTCCGCAGATATCGCCAAAAAATTTGATAAACGAAATCACCCTTCCTTCGCGCAAAGCGCCTGTGTCGCTTTCAGCAAAAACGGGAAAATGATGCAGGCTACCACATATGCGTACACCAATGTAAGCGGAAGAGACGCCACAAACGCAATCGGAAGCGCCGGATGAAAGCCCATCTCATAGAACATACACAGAAAACTCATCAGAATCGTCATAATGACCACAATGGCAAGCATCCGGAGGAAATAAAACGCCGGATGCTTTTCATCTTTGAGAAAAAGATGTGCAAAGGCATTTCCCACCTTCACTACCGGAATATATGAACCCAGCGTAAAATTGATCGCAAAGCCGGGAACCAACCCGGTACAGAAGGTTTCGAAGGTAAGAATGCCGTTCGTATATTTGACAAACAGCGTCAGAGCCGCAGCGAATGCGAGCGAAAACAATGTGTTAAATACGATGCCGAAATCTGATTTTTTAAACATGACGGATTCTCCTTTTTTTCAATTTCCCGCGTTGACTTACACCGCCGAAGGCAGAACCCTGCAGGGTTCCAGTTCGTCCGGATAAATTCCCGTCACACGGTTCTCTTTCGGTTCTCTTTCTATGCTTTATTTTTATCACACAGTCAAAATCGGGTACATGTTATTTTTTCAGGCAAATACCGCATTTTTTCGGCTTTTACATGTAATGGCACAGCAAAAACCATCAAATTGTGATTTACTGTAAAAGCGTCCTCAACAGCCAGGCTCGTATCATGCTTGCATGGCCAGGATCATGGTGCTACAGAGATTTTTTATAAAAACATCTTGCAAGAT
>JAJBVF010000518.1 GCA_020859965.1 Clostridiales bacterium | reverse complement strand
TCCGTATCCCCTGTCTCATCTGAAGCATCGGATTCATCGGCAGATTCGGTCTCGTCCGTCGTCTCCTCATCCTCAGCAGCCGGCTCGATATCCGCTCCGACACGGGTCTGTAAAAACTCATACTCCCGCTCGATCTCCTCGTCCGAATATCTGGAAAGATACTCTTCGGCCATATCACATGCGCTCTGGAAATCATACGTATACTCATAGGCGATGATCAGATTCTTTAAAACAGCCTCATCCGTGCCCGCATCTGCCGCTTCCAGCGCAGCCTCCAGGTAAGCGACCGCATTTTCATATTCGCCGGCTTCCAGCGCGATCTGTCCGAGCTCATTCAATGCCTCCGCATCATCCGGATATTTCTCCATATAGGATTCAAATGCGGCTTTCGCCCCCTCGTCGTCTCCCTCAGCTGCATAAATACGGCCAAGCAGCAGCAGAGCCTGAT
Organism: Clostridiales bacterium; assembly: GCA_020859965.1. Classification (GTDB taxonomy): domain Bacteria; phylum Bacillota; class Clostridia; order Lachnospirales; family Lachnospiraceae; genus Choladousia. Next base: position 2,250 of record JAJBVF010000518.1, on the reverse strand, counting down.
CGTAACCCAGCTCCTGCGCCTGCAGAAGGCTCGTCTTTGCATTATCATAGTCGTCATTCAGATAATAGATATCTCCCAGATAATAATAATCCTCTTCATCCGACGGTTCTATGTTCAACAGGATCGTCAGATATTTCTGACCGCTCTCTTCCATCCCGGCATGAACCAGATTTTCATAGATATGTGCACAGAGCTCCGTGTCGTTCTCATGCAGGGACACAGCCTGCTCATAATCCGCCAGTGCCTCCTCTGTCTGTCCCTCCTGCAGGTAAACATTCCCTCTCAGATAATAGACTTCCCAGTTTTTGCTGTCATATTCCACCAGAGCTATGTAGGCTTCAATCGCGCCCTCTGTGTCTCCGGATTTATACAGAGCCAGCGCTTTATAATAACAGATGTCCAGTTCCTCCGCACCGATGCTTCCCACGGACTGATCCAGTGCTTTCTGAAAACTATCCACCGCACTCTCGTAATCTCCGGTCTCCATCTGGGAAATCCCCAGCACTTTGTATTCCTGCATTTTTTCATCCGCCGCACTCTGACAGCCGGACAGAAGAGGTGCCAGCAAAAGCATCCCCGCCGTCAAAAAGAGCGCTATCCGTTTCTTCATATTATCTGTCATCCTCCGATCAAACCGTCCTGTTTCAAAATATCCCGTTTATTATAAGAAAAATATCGACCGGTGTAAAGAGTTTCTCACAGAAAAAAGCCATGGCTAACACAGTAATCAAAGCTACAACATTTTCGGCCTGACCCCACAGTAAATGCGTGGTCAGGGAGTGACATGTAACCAGTAATCACTGTTTTTCCCATGGCATATATCACTTTTCCGGGGTACTGTCCACTATTTGCGCAGCAGATAGAGCAGCGCTCCGAAAAAACCGACCACCAGACCCGGATATCCGGCAATCAACCCTGTATACCGTATGGCATCCGCCGTCGGAAGCGACAGTCGCATGCAGACCAGAAATACCGCTGTCCCGATCGGCAGGATCCACAGCAGCGTGTACAGCAATAAAAACAACAGACCGGTCTGATAATTCTCTCCCCGTTTTCTGCAAAGGAATTTCCACAATACTTCCATAACGTCCTCCTCTGTTCTTTATGGCCTTATTGTAGAAATCCAATGTAAATTTCCCAATCATGCGAATGTATATTTCACGTAAATTTTTCTGACACTATAGACATATCTTTCTGTTTTGTGATATGCTGAATAAGTACTTTACAGAAAAAAGGGGAGAATCGTCGTCATGCGGTTTGACATGCACTGCCACACGAAGGAAGGATCGGTCGATGCAAAGATCTCGCTGAAGGAGTACGTCTTTTTCCTGAAAAAACTGGGATATGACGGTATGCTTCTCACCGACCATAATTCTTACAAAGCATATCGATGGTATTTAAAAAACAAAGATGACCAGACATTTCAGAATTTTACCATTTTAAAAGGGATTGAGTATGACACCTGCGATGGCGGTCACATGCTGATTGTGATGCCGGAAAATGTCCGCATGCCGATTCTGGAGCTGCGCGGCCTGCCGGTTCGTCTGCTTATTGAGATCGTCCATGCATTCCACGGTATTCTCGGACCCGCGCACCCAACCGGTGAAAAATACATGAGTATCACCAACTGCAAATATTACCGCAGACATCCGGAGATACTGCAGGAGTTCGACTTTATGGAAATATATAATTCCTGCATCACCCCGGAAGAAAACAAAGCTGCGGCTCTGCTGGCACAGCAGTACGACCTTCCGGGTATCGCGGGCAGCGATTCCCACAAGACGGACTGTGTTGGTCTCGCCTATACAGATTTTGACCGGCACATTCGTTCCGAATCAGATCTGATCGAATATATGACACAGGAACAGCCTGCTCTCTGCTGCGGCGGCAGCCACTATCCCGGCAGCAACAGGGATCATCTCGGCGCAGCTTACGATTTCATGCTCCGCCTGTTTTATCTGTACAACAGGGCATCCGGTTTTTTTCGTCGCTCCCGGCGCGAGATTGAGATCGAGGAGCTGCTGGCTCTCTCCGACAACCTGATGCAGAGGATTCAGGAAGTGCAGCTTTTCAAACTGCTCCAGCAGCAGTTCCGAAGCCGCGGACGCAGAAAACGCGTACAGCGGCAGTTTCAGTATCACAGGGAGATAAACGCAGCACACTGCCTGACAAACCGCTCCGCGAATTCCGGATTGGAATAATAATACAGGTGAGGGAATCCCGCCGCAAAGTTTTCTCCCGCAAGCATAC
>JAJBVF010000263.1 GCA_020859965.1 Clostridiales bacterium | reverse complement strand
TCACCATACAGCCTTTCACACTCGTGTAATCGGTCAGCTCCGCCTTTTTCACGACATCCGTATACCACTGTGCGAAATCCTCATCCATCGAGGTAATTGCTTCTACCAGTTTCTTTTCCTTCGCCATATTCTTTCCTCCGTTATGATAAAACGATCGCAACAAATATTCAGCCCTGGCTGCCTGCATTATTTCTCTGTCCTGATTTTCCGCTCATCAGGTTCCAGGCACACACAGATTCGGAAACTGTATCGCCAGACATGCCATACTACTGAAATCAGCCTGCTAATGAAGCAGGCTGACTGGTCATGGTATTCTTATGCTGAGCGAAACTGTTTTATTATCAGGAAACGACAAAAGTCGTTTCCATTTGCGCCGATCACAGGGCTACAAAACAGCCATTCAACATGCGACCGTGCGCATTCGATTATACAAGCTCGAGTACTACTTCCATCGCTCCATCGCCTCTGCGCTGTCCGATCTTCACGATTCTGGTATATCCGCCGTTACGATCCGCATACTTAGGAGCAATCTCATCAAACAACTTCGCTACAAGATCAACGTCCTTTGTGTTTTTCTTCTTTCCGGCATTTTCAGACGGAACTTCCTTCACCGGATAGAGAACCTTAAGCATCTGACGACGTGCATGCAGGCGGCTCGGCTGATCCTTCTTAATCTGCTTTTCCACCTCATCGTATACAGTGACCTTCTTGCCATTCTGTATTTCTTTTACACGCTTACCGTCTTTGTCTTTTCTTGCAACCTTCGCAGTCACAGTAACTGTATCATAATTGTCTCTTTCTTTTACAGCAAGAGCAATCAGATGGTCTGCAATCCGGCGAACTTCCTTCGCTTTTGCTTCTGTCGTAACAATCTTACCTCTGTAGATCAGCGCTGTCACCTGATTACGAAGAAGAGCTTTTCTCTGATCAGAAGGTCTGCTGAGTTTTCTATAACCTGCCATTGTATTTCCTCCATTCTACGCCAAACATACCGTCATGCTCTTCGGGCTTACTGACGGCATGTGTTCTCTCCCAAACATGTATTTTCAATTATTTGGAAATTCTGTTTTGCCTTATTTTCACTCTTCACTTGGATTCAAAGATAATCCAAGCTCCTTGAGTTTGCCAAGCACTTCCTCAAGAGATTTGCGTCCGAGGTTGCGCACTTTCATCATATCTTCCGACGTACGGTTGCAGAGTTCTTCTACAGTATTGATACCGGCACGCTTCAGACAATTGAAGGAACGCACGGAAAGTTCCAGTTCATCGATATTCATCTCAAGAACCTTTTCTTTCTCGTTGTCTTCTTTTTCATTCATAATCTCCACGGATTTTGCATTTTCGGAGAGATCGATAAACAGATCGAGGTGTTCACTCAGAACCTTCGCAGCAAGGCTGACCGCCTCATCCGGCTCCAATGTAGCATTGGTATATACATCGAGGGTCAGCTTATCATAATCGGTAACCTGGCCTACACGCGTATCCTCAATCATAAGATTTACACGCTCTACCGGTGTATAGATCGCATCTACAGCGATCACGCCAATTGGCATATCCTCGTTCTTACCTTTCTCTGCGCTTACATAACCACGTCCTTTCGTGATCGTAAGCTCCATAAACAGTCTGCAGTCTGGTCCGCCATTCAAAGTAGCAATAACCTGATCCGGATTCATAATCTCAATATCCTGATCAACCTGAATATCCGCACCGGTCACTACGCCTTCGCCTTCAAATTCGATGTACGCAATCTTTGCCTCATTCGTCTCACTGGTATTTTTGATAGCCAGTGATTTGATGTTCATGATAATCTCTGTAACATCTTCCTTGACACCGGGGATAGAGCTGAATTCATGCAGCACGCCTTCGATTTTGACCTGGCTCACAGCCGCACCCGGCAGAGAAGAAAGCATAATTCTTCTCAGAGAATTGCCAAGTGTCGTTCCATAGCCTCGCTCGAGCGGCTCAACTACAAATCGTCCAAATCTCTTATCTTCCGACATTTCTGCTATTTCAATTTTAGGCTTGTTAAAATCGAACACTATATAGCCCCTCCTTTATGGGTTGATTGACTGAGGGTATCTATGCTGCGCACGTATTATTTCGAATACAGCTCGACGATAAGCACCTCGTTTACCGGAACATCGATTGCTTCTCTGGACGGAAGCTCCTTAACAGTTCCTTTCAGTGCTTCAGCATCCGCTTCCAGCCATTCCGGTACAAGACGGCCGCCTGTAGCTTCAAGGATATCTTTGTATCTCTGAGAACTCTTGCATTTCTCTTTAATCTCAATCGTGTCGCCCGCTTTTACAAGGTAAGACGGAATATTCACCTGCTTGCCATTCACAAGTACATGCTTGTGATCTACGATCTGACGCGCTTCTTTTCTCGTTCTGGCAAATCCAAGGCGGAAAATCACATTGTCAAGACGGCTCTCCAGCATGATCATAAGGTTTGTACCAGTCTGACCCTGCATTTTGTCTGCCTTCTTATAATAATTGCGGAACGGCTTTTCCAGCACGCCGTAAATAAATTTTGCTTTCTGTTTTTCACGAAGCTGCAGTCCATACTCACTTACTTTGCGGTTGGATCTTTTCAGCTCTCTTCTGGATTTTTTATCATAACCCAGAACTGTCGGCTCAAGGCCAAGTGATCTGCATCTTTTAAGAACAGGAACTCTGTTTACTGCCATTTCTATAGACCTC
>JAJBVF010000333.1 GCA_020859965.1 Clostridiales bacterium | reverse complement strand
TGCTTCCAGTCCTTCAATACACGGCCTGTGCATTCCGCAATATCTCCCGCGATCATCCCGTAAGAGCCAAAATCATCTCTCGCCCGATCGCCGGCACGTCCATGCAAATAAACGCCAAGTGCCCCCGCCTCAAAACAGGGCATTCCCTGCGCAAGCAGGGCGCTGATCACCCCGGTAAGTACATCGCCGGAACCGGCCACTGCCATGCCGTCATTACCGGAAGTATTCAGATAAATCTGTTCACCATCCGAAACTACTGTCCTGGCGTCCTTCAAAGCACAGACAATCTGATGTTCTTTGGCAAAGTCACGGGCACATGTCAGAATTTTTTCAGTAATTTCCTTCTTCTCTTTACCGGTAAGCCGCATCATCTCTCCGACATGCGGAGTCATCACAATCCTTCCCCGTGCCTGTGCCAAAAGCGACGTATCTGCGGCTAACAGATTCAGGCCGTCCGCATCGATTACAAGAGGATTCTTATAATTATTCAGCACATACGCAAGAATCTCCGCGGCAGATGCCGAGGTACCAAGCCCCGGTCCGATTCCGACAGCATCTGACCATGCAAGCACAGCCGAAAGTACCTTCAGATCCACATGCTGCAGATCCCAGGTCGTAACCATCGCTTCCGGCAGATATGCCTGCAGCACCGGACGGTTACATTCCGGAGTAAATACACGCACCATGCCGCATCCCGTGCGATATGCGGCACGTGCTGCCAGAGCAGCTGCTCCGCTCATCCCTTCGCTTCCGGCAATCAGCAGTACCTTGCCATAAGAAGCTTTATTGGAATAGGGAACACGTCCGGGGAGCTTATCCAGATCCCGGTCTGTGTACGTAAACACAAGCTCTGTGTCTGTTTGTTCCCGGGAAACAGGATCAGGATTATCCACCCGAATTCCGATTTTTCTGCAGACCACTTTGCCGCAGTACGCCGTCCCCGGATATAAAACCTGACCGATCTTACGGCAGGCAAAAGTCACAGTCAGATCTGCGCACACAGCTGTGCCAAGGACAAGCCCATCATCCGCACAAATCCCGGACGGTATATCCACAGACACCACCCGTGAATTCTGTGCGTTAATCCAGCGAATCACATCCGCATGAGTTCCTTCCACAGGACGGGAGAGGCCAATGCCAAAGATTGCATCTACTATAGTAGTATATTCACCTTCCATGAAATTACTGCTGATTTTTATTCCACATTTTTCACAGATCTTTCGCTCTGATGCGGTCTCTTCCGTCATGGATGAATCTTTTCCGACAAAAGCCAGAGTAACACCGCCTGTTTTCTCCACAGCAGAGTCTTTTTCCGCTTCTGCCCTGTCCGCCAGCAGACGGGCAACCGCAAATCCATCGCCGCCGTTATTTCCGGAGCCACAGACTACAAGCACCCGGGATAAATCCATTCCGGATCTGTCCATCTCTTCCACCACTGCAAGAGCTGCCCGTTCCATAAGTACCATAGAAGGTATCCCTATCTGCCGGATCGTCCGTGTATCACAGGCTTTCATTTGCTCTGCATTCAATAAATACTCCATTCCGACACTCCTTCCTGAGAGTAAAACAAGGTAACTGTTCTGAACAGCTAGAACAAAGTGGGCAAGCCCACTGATATAGGGAACAAAGTTTCCTATATCATAAAAAAGAGACTGTCTTATACAGTCCCTTCTGAATGATCTGCCTTTTTAACTTTCCTGTGATTCAGATCATAGGAAAGCTGCATCAGGCTCTCCGAAAGGTGTACATTCTCCACAACCACATCATCCGGCAGATGCAGATCCGTATGCGCGAAATTCCAGATTGCTTTTACACCATTCTCCACCAGGATCGGAACCACCATCTCCGCACCGGTCTTGGGAAGCGTAAGTGCAGCGATCTGGATATCATTTTCCCTCAGAAACTGTGGCAGCTCTTCTGTCATACGAATCGGAATCCCGCGAACCATCATACCGTCCAGTTCTGGATTAATATCGAAAATGCATTTAATGGAAAATCCGCGCTTTTCAAATTTCACATAATTCGCGATCGCCTGTCCCAGATGACCGCCTCCTATGACTACCATATTGTAGGATTTATCAAGTCCGAGTATCTTCCCGATCTCATTATAAAGATATTTGACATTATAGCCGTATCCCTGCTGACCAAACCCGCCAAAATTATTCAGATCCTGGCGAATCTGCGAAGCAGTGACATTCATCATATCACTGAGCTCATTTGAAGAAATCCGCTCGACCTTTGCGCTCATAAGGTCTCCCAGATACCTGTAATAACGCGGAAGCCGTTTGACGACCGCTTTCGAAATTTCATGTTCTGACACCAGTTCTTCCTCTTTTTCTGTCTGTATTCACCCGTTTAGAATTATACTAAACTACCATATACGTGTCAATTATCAGAAAATCGCCCTTCCGACAATTCTTCCCATTTCTGATATAATTCATCCAGTTCCTGCAACAAAGAAGCTTTCTCCTCACTCAGTTTCATACATTTTTCCATATCCGTGAAAACATCCTCTCTTTGCAGAAGCTCATCCAGTTCACGGTCGCGTTCCTCCAGCATAGCAATGCGTTCTTCCGTCTTCTTCAGCTCATTCTGCTGACGGCGCTTTCTGGCTTCTTCTTCCTTATGTCGCGCCCAGTCTTCCTTTGAACCTGACGCAGAGCGGGGAATCTCTTTTTCCGGAGTCTGCGCATAAATCCTTGTC
>JAJBVF010000277.1 GCA_020859965.1 Clostridiales bacterium | reverse complement strand
ATACGTATGTGTCGTATACAGAATTCCTTCATTATATAAATAAATGTAATAGCGGTGTCCCGCTGTCACAGATTCTGCAGTGATCCACAGGCTGAAATTCTCCGCGTCATCCGACGTAGATGCCGAAGAAGCTTCTATCGTGAAACAGCAGGTCTCTCCCGATTCACTGACAAGAACCAGCAGCGCATCCTCCCCCGTCACCGGCCAGGAGCCGGAAACCTGAAGGCGGCTGGGAAGCTCGACCAGTTCCGACAGAGTAAAGTCAATCTCCGCGGCGGTATCTGTATTAATCGTAATTTCATCTGCCTGGGCCACGCTGCCCAGACTTCCATACCAGACGCCTTCTTCCGTGACGCTGTAAGTATTTTCCTCTGTGTAAAGCGTATCCCGGAAGCTCCGGTAGGTCTGCGCCGGAATCGTCAGTTCATAGACCAGCTCATCGCCGACCACCATGTCAATATAGGTGCACAGCTCTGCGGTGCCGGATGCCGCCACAGTAAGGTCATAGGTATCCGCATCCGGATCATAACTGTTGCTTCCGGAAGTGATCCAGTACGTATCCTCATCCAGATAATCCGCACCGGAAATGAAGGAAGAATACCATTCCTTTCCGCGCTCTTTTCCATAACTCCAGACCTGTTCGATCGTCATATTTTCCGTATCAATATGATAGCGCACCGCCCGGGAATACACCTCATCACCCGTAGTACCCTCATCTTCCGAACCGGTCTTCGTCCGGTGCGTGCCATTGTCAAAAAACAGGATATCTCCATCCGGCAAAAACGTCGCATTGTGCTGCGCATACTGCCATTCAAAATCATCGTCCGAATCGACCGGAGTAAAGAACAGATCTTCCGAAACACTGGTAAATTCCGACGGATCACCGATTATCCACTTCAACTCCTTATTTGTTTTATCAATACCCAGAACCGCGTCCAGATGACGGCAGGAAAGCAGAATCGTATCCGTCTCCTCGTCATAATCAATGGAATTGTTGTGGCACCAGTCAGACTCTGTCGCATTTTCAGAGCCGCCGTCTCCCGGCTCTATCAGATCCGAAACGCTCAGCTCATAAACTACCTCGCCCGTCTCCCGGTCAATCTCCACAATCCGGTCCTCGATGACAGAAAAATCCTCACTGCAGCTGCACACCAGCAGATTTCCATTCGCAAGCTCGATAAAATCATGATGTTCTCCGCCCGGAATCAGATAAATCGAATAAATCTTTCCGCAAAGGTCAAACTCCATCAGTCCCGTATAGTAATAATAACCGCTGATTACATCGGAAGTAGCCGCCATCATTCTTCCGTTCGAAAGGCGCTTCCACGGGAATGTCGAAATATATTCCTCATCCATATACCAGCGGATATCGCCCGCGTTGTCATAAGCCACTGCTCCGCAGGCGCCTTCATGCACCGCCTGAATACTTGCAAACGTCAACTCTCCGTCTTCCAGCACGCCATCCTCACAGACCGTGACCTCCGTATCATCCAGATCCGTATCCAATGCTTCCGTCGCAATCTCCAGCGTCACCGACTGTCCATCATCCAGCGTCAACACGACATCTGTGGTATCTCCGGCATAAAGTCCGTAGATCGGAAGGATATGCGTAGTATCCGCCTCAAAAGACGTCGTGATATTATTTTCCTCACTCTTACCGCAGACAACGACATCCACTCCGGTCTCTTCCTCTGTAGTAAAAATCACGATCGCCGTGAGCGGTAAATTCTGATACGGATTTACCACAATAAACGGATCCTCAAAGGAATATCCCTTCTGTGCCTCCCCATAAAGCGCGTCGTCAATGGCGCTCTGCTGCTCCAGCTCGTCTGAATATTCGATCTCCGTCCAGGCGTCGGCTTCTGTATCTGAATCCGCCGTCTCATCTGTCCCGGCTTCTGTCGCTGTCTCCGTATCCGTTCTGCTCGCCGTTGCAGAATCTGCATTTGTCTCTGTCGCGTCTCCAGACTCCGTCACCGCTTCCAAACCCGTTTCTTCGTCCGTATCGCCCGCATCCGCGGTCGAAGAATCTGCGTCTGTCTTTGTCCCATCTCCGGTCTCCGCCGCTGCTTCCGCCTCCGCATCAGTTCCGGTCTCTTCCTCTATCACTACCGGAATCTCCAGCTCTTCCGCCTCAAATGAGCAGGTAAACGTCAGATCTTCCGCTTTTTCCGGAACCTCAAAACAGATCCAGCCCTCGTAGCTGCCGAAATTCAGATCCGTCCCGGGAATACGGGACATATCATAATCCGTAATAAAACTGTCGTCGATCCGTGAATAACTGTTTCCGTCTCCATCTGTCAGGAACACTTTCTCCCACTCAATCGGTTCCGTGCTGTCTCCCTTCACGATCGACAGCTTCAGCAGGCAATACTCGTATCCGTCCGCTGCCGCCTGCTCCAGATCATTTGTCTCCACACTTGCATATCCCAGCGTCACACTGACCGTATTCAGAGAAGACGTCCGGAGCGCATCTTCCAAAGAAATCTGCCATCCCGCCACATCATGCACCACCGCCGATTCCTCAGCGGATACAGCGCAAAATGACGCCAAAGATCCTGCGCCTGCACTCACACACAGCATCGCAATGATTCCCAAAAAAGCAGCTGTATTCCGGTTTTTCCATTTTTTCATAGCTTTTTACCTTTCGCCGTTCCATAACTAATTTTTACATTGTTCCGCAATATCTTTGATTGATCGTATCA
>JAJBVF010000280.1 GCA_020859965.1 Clostridiales bacterium | reverse complement strand
GAAATGAGCATTCCAATGAATGACCGTGTCTGCTGGTTTGGCGATGGCGTTTACGATGCCGGACCATGCCGGAATTACCATATGTTCGCTCTTGAAGAGCACATCGACCGTTTTTTCAACAGTGCGGGTCTTCTCAAAATCAAAATTCCGGTCAGCAAACAGGAATTGAAGGATCTGTTAAATGATCTGGTTCGGAAAATGGACAGCGGCAACCTGTTCGTCTATTTTCAAGTGACACGCGGCACAGGCATCCGCAATCATGTATTTACGGAAGGACCGGGAAATCTCTGGATTTCTTTGACGGAAGCTGAAATTTCAGATGGGAAGGAACCGATCCGGCTGATCACAACAGAAGACACGCGCTTTTATCATTGCAACATCAAAACCCTGAATCTGATTCCTTCCGTGAGGGCCGCCCAGCGCGCGAAAGAGGCAGGCTGTCAGGAATCCGTTTTCTACCGTCCGGGTGGAAGAGTGACTGAGTGTGCACACAGTAATGTACACATTCTTCAGGATGGAATGCTTCGCACAGCGCCGACGGACAATCTGATTCTTCCGGGAATTGCGCGCGCACATCTGATCCGTGCTTGCAAAAAGCTGGAAATACCGGTCAATGAGACCGCATTTACACTCGACGATCTGTATAATGCTGAAGAAGTGCTGGTGACAAGCTCCAGTAATCTTTGTCTTCACGCCGATGAAATTGACGGAAAACCGGTTGGAGGAAAACAGCCGGAGCTGCTTGAAAAAATTCGTTCGTATGTTTTAGAGGAATTCTATGCAGCGACTGATCGTTAAGAGTTGTTATCCGGCTTAGAGGATATCAGAAAAAGGAGGATAACACGTGAACGATGAGATAAAAAATACAGTTCGCATTTTGCGTTCAGGCGATCAGGCTCTTATAGCAGAATTTGGGAATGAGATCAGCCCATTTATCAATGATCAGGTACATTCTCTGGCTTCTCAGATTAAAGCAGCCTCTGTGCCGGGAGTAACGGAACTGGTTCCTGCTTTTCGATCTCTTCTGGTTTGCTTTGATCCTGCAGTAATCGCTTATGAACGTTTAAAAGCGATCATCCTGGATCTTTCCCGAAACCTGGAACTGTCAGAATCACAAGAAAAGAGAACGATATGCGTTCCCTGCTGCTATGGCGGACATTTTGGCCCGGATCTGGGTGTTCTTGAAACTTATTCCGGTCTTTCACGCGATGAGATCATTGCCATCCATAGTGGAACGGACTACCGCGTCTATATGCTCGGTTTTCTGCCCGGCTTTGCCTATCTCGGCGGTCTGAATGAAAGAATCGCCATGCCCAGACTTGACACACCACGGGTAAAAATCCCAAAAGGTTCCGTTGGGATTGGCGGGAATCAGACAGGCGTTTATCCATTGGACTCTCCCGGCGGGTGGCGGCTGATCGGAAGTACGCCGCTGGATTTCTACGATCCTGCCCGTGAGGAACCGATTCTCTGTTACGCAGGAGATTTTATCCGATTTTATCCGGTCACATCCGCGGACTACTATGACATTCGCCGGATGGTTACAAATAGAACCTGGAAGCTTGAAATTGAAAAAACTGTTTCACAATGATTGAAAAAAGGCAAGGAGGAACTGTCATGTCCATACGTGTAATACATCCAGGTGCGCTGACCACAGTCCAGGACTTCGGGCGAAGCGGCTTTCAGGCCTTCGGTATGTCCTGCTCCGGCGTGATGGACCGGCAGGCATTTCATGAAGCGAATTATCTGGTGGGAAATCAAGCGCAGGAAGCCGTACTGGAATGTACGCTTTTCGGTGGAATCTATCAGTTTGAGGCAGATACTGTGATTGCTCTCACTGGTGCGGATATGGTTCCGACCATCGACGGAAATTTCGTTTCCACGTATCGTCCCCTGCAGATCTCAAAGGGACAGACGCTGATGCTTGGCACAGCTGCCACAGGGTGCCGGACGTATCTGGCCGTTGCAGGCGGTATTGATGTGCCGGTCATTATGGGAAGCCGCTCCACAAATCTGAAATGTGCACTGGGTGGATATGAAGGAAGGGCGCTGCAGGCAGGCGATCAGCTCCCAATTGGCAATTCCACGATTTCTTACAGTGAAATATCTGATCGGTGTTTGGAAATTCCCCAGTATCCGGAGGCTCTTATCGTTCGTGTTATCCCGGGGCCACAGGACGATTATTTCACAGAGAAAGGACTGGATATCTTTTATCAGAGTACTTATACTATTTCGGGAGAAAGCGACCGGATGGGATACAGACTGACCGGTCCGGCGATAGAAAGCAAACATGGTACGGATATTATTTCGGATGCGACCGTATTTGGCTCTATCCAGGTCACGCCCTCCGGACAGCCAATCGTTTTGCTTGCCGACAGGCAGACGACGGGGGGCTATGCCAAAATCGCTACGGTATGCACTGAAGATCTGCCAAAGCTTGCGCAGGCAAGACCAGGATATACGGTACAATTTCACTCCAGAAAATGAATAAGCTGAGGAAACCTTTCCTGATTGTCTCTAACGTAGTTCCTTTTAAATGCAGCGAATGGAGATTCTCTTCGCAGCAACGCGCGTAACTTTCGAAGAGCAAATCCTGAATCCGGAGAATCTTCTAATTCTTCAATGGCATCATAAAATTTGTTCATTTCCTTATTTAATTTTTGAAACGTCTGTTCACTTTTAAGCACTCGCATTCCAGTATTACTCA
>JAJBVF010000429.1 GCA_020859965.1 Clostridiales bacterium | reverse complement strand
AGGCCGCCGGACGACAGCAAAGTGCGGGGCTTTGAATACTTATAATACTGAGCCGCCCACATCTGGTGCTGTCCGACATCTGTGACAATGATCGCGTCTCCCTGAGTCTGACGGTAAATCTCTTCCACTACATACGGACCGCTTAAGCCTTCTTCATTGTATTTCAGCGGATATCTCGCTTTTAATTCCTTGATGGAATTGTCCCACTCGTCATGGCGATGTTCATCAATCCGCGCGTTCAGACGTTTCAGCACTTCTTTGACGTCGCCGATAATACTGGTGTGTACCTGGATATTTTTGTTGATCTCCGCCGGATCAACGTCGATCTGCAGAACCTTTGCATTTTTCGCAAACGTAGAAGCATTGCCGATCACACGGTCGCTGAAACGGGCTCCGATCGTGATCAGAAGGTCGCAGGCGGAAACGCCAAGGTTTGCTGTCTTTGTGCCATGCATACCAAGCATGCCGCAGTAGAGCTCATTCCTTCCATCATAAGCGCCTTTGCCCATCAGAGAATCCGCCACCGGCGCATGAATCTTATCTACAAAGGTCTTCAGCTCTTCGGAAGCATCCGAGCGCACCGCGCCGCCGCCGACAAATACAAATGGCTTTTCACTGGCATTGATCAGTTCGATCGCTGCCTCCAGATCCGCTTCACGAATGTATTCCGTGCTGCGTACCGGTTTCTCCGGCACCTGCGGTTCATAATCGGTGACTGCCGCAGTCACATCCTTCGGAATATCGACCAGGACAGGTCCCGGACGTCCCTCCTGAGCAATCTGAAATGCCCAGCGGATCGTATCAGCAAGCTTATTGATATCCTTTACTATAAAATTATGCTTCGTAATCGGCATGGTGACACCCGCAATATCAATCTCCTGGAAGCTGTCGCGTCCAAGCTGCGGCACCCCGACATTCGCCGTGATTGCCACGATCGGGATGGAATCCATGTACGCTGTCGCGATACCGGTCACAAGGTTCGTCGCGCCGGGACCGGAAGTCGCCAGACAAACGCCCACTTTTCCCGTAGACCGCGCATATCCGTCTGCCGCGTGTGACGCGCCCTGCTCATGTGATGTCAGAATATGGGTAATCTCGTCACTGTGCTTATAAAGCTCATCATAGACATTCAGGATCGTACCGCCAGGATATCCGAATACGGTATCCACGCCCTGTTCCTTCAGACACTCAATTACAATTTGGGAACCATTTAATTTCATGCGTATCTAAATCCTTTCCTTATCGCTTTCCTCTTTCATACTCTTTCTGCCCGCCGGTCTGCGATGCCATCTGATAAATCAGGCTGCGCATCAACCATCAGCCGGCACAACGGACATTCATTCATTTTGTCTCCGGCACTTCGAGCACCGCACCGCGGCTCGCGCTTGTCACCAGAGACGCATAGCGTTTCAGATAGCCGGTATTTACCTTCGGCTCCCGCGGCTGCCATGCCGCCTGACGCTTCGCAAGCTCTTCCTCACTGACATCAAGTGTCAGAGTGTACTCCGGAATATTGACTTTAATCGTATCGCCTTCTTCTACAAGAGCGATCGGTCCGCCGACCGCTGCCTCCGGGCAGACATGTCCGATGGAAGCGCCTCTGGAAGCCCCGCTGAAACGGCCGTCCGTGATCAGCGCCACTGTGGAGCCAAGTCCCATACCCGCGATCGCGGAAGTCGGGTTCAGCATCTCACGCATGCCAGGTCCGCCCTTCGGCCCCTCATAGCGGATGACTACCACATCACCCGGATTGATCTTTCCTCCCAGGATTGCCGCAATCGCGTCCTCCTCACAGTCAAACACACGCGCCGGTCCCTCATGTACCATCATCTCAGGCGCAACGGCCGAGCGTTTTACCACACTGCCCTCCGGAGCCAGATTGCCCTTCAGGACTGCCAGTCCTCCGGTCGTGCTGTAAGGATTTTCTACCGGACGGATCACCTCCGGATTCAGGTTCGCACAGCCTTTGATATTCTCACCAACTGTCTTACCGGTCACTGTCATACAATCCAGATTCAGCAGATTCTTCTTTGTCAGCTCATTCATTACCGCATACACGCCGCCGGCCTCATTCAGATCCTCCATATAGGTCGGGCCTGCCGGTGCCAGATGGCAGATATTCGGTGTGCACGCGCTGATCTCATTTGCAATGTCTACATTCAGCTCCACGCCTGCTTCATGCGCGATCGCCGGAAGATGCAGCATACTGTTCGTCGAGCAGCCAAGCGCCATATCCACCGTCAGCGCGTTCATAAATGCTGCCTCTGTCATAATATCGCGCGGACGGATATCCTTCTTCAAAAGTTCCATCACCTGCATACCGGCCATCTTTGCCAGAATGATACGATCAGAATAAACCGCCGGGATCGTGCCGTTGCCCTTGAGTCCCATGCCCAGAACTTCGGTCAGACAGTTCATGCTGTTTGCCGTGTACATACCGGAGCAGGAGCCACAGGTCGGGCAGACGTTATTTTCGTATTCTACGACTTCCTCATCGGTCATCGTACCGGCCGCATGTGCGCCGACCGCCTCAAACATACTGGAAAGACTACGCTTGCGTCCGTTCAGATGTCCCGCCAGCATCGGACCACCGCTGACAAAGATTGTCGGAATATTGATACGCGCCGCTGCCATCAGAAGGCCAGGCACATTTTTATCACAGTTCGGGATCATGACCAGCGCGTCAAACTGATGCGCCATCGCCATA
>JAJBVF010000115.1 GCA_020859965.1 Clostridiales bacterium | reverse complement strand
CTGCGGTGGCCATACAGGCGGCATTTCTGATCGGCCGCTCTCTGGAACCGTAACCAGAACTGGAAGGATACCTGTTTCTGATCTCATTGGGACTGCTGATTTTCTACTTTGCCTTTCTGCTGATCGGAAAATATGCGGAGCGGCTGAGACCGTCTGTGTTTCGTGCGGCATTGTCCTGCGTGATCGTGGTCGAGATTGCGGCAAACGCGATCTATGGCATTTCGCAGAACGGCAGCGTTACGAGGAGCATTTATCTTGCAGATCAGTCTTCTTATCAGACGCTGATCGCGGAGCAGGACGAAGAGGAAGATGCTTTTTACCGCAGCGAGGTAGACCGGCAGCGCATGCGCAATGTGACAATGTTCGCCGGCGGCAATGCGCTGGTCATGTTTAACTCGACCATGCAGAGTTCCGTAATCGATTTCTGTGATGCGTTAGGTATTGAGGCGCGCACCAATAAAAACGGCTATCTGGGCGTCACGAAGCTGATGAATGATGTCTTTGGCATTAAATACGTGGCCTCCCCGGTAGATTCAGATACGCTGTATCAGTTCGAACGGGTTGGTGAAGACGGAGAGCTGGTACTGTATGAGAACGATAATGCGCTTTCTCTGGGATTTATGGTAGACGACGCGATTCTGGACTGGGATATCAGTTCGGATGAACCGCTGGAAGTCCAGAACAGCTTTGTGGAGCTTGCGACCGGCCATGAGGCGATCTTTGTCCTCGACCGCTATATTGATATGGCGGACGGCCAGAATTATGCGATAAAGATACCGGAAAATAAACAGGTCTATATGTGTATTGATACGCGGGTAGAGGAGATCGTGCTGAATACGCCCGAATATACAAAGACATTTTCTGATTATACAGACCATCTGTATGTGATAAACAGCTCGGACGAGAGTGATCTGGCAGATTTTACGGTGACGCTCAAGGAAACACAGACGACTGTACAGGCAGAGATTTACACCTGTTCCAATGAGGCATATCAGGAAGTGATAGACGAATTGTCGAAAAGCCAGATGGAAAATGTTGTCGCGGATGGCAATACAATTACAGGAGACGTGAATGTAAAGGAAACCGGTACGCTTCTGCTGACGATTCCCTATGATGAAGGCTGGACGATTTATGTAGATGGTCAGAAGACGGAATTCTCCTGTGTGGGCGGCGCTCTGATCGGCGTGCATCTGGAGGAAGGCTCGCACACGATTAGGATGTGCTATACTCCGTCAGGACTTTGGATGGGAAGCGGCCTTTCTCTGCTGTCTGTAGTGCTGTTTCTTGTGACGATGGCATGGGAGAGAAGAAAGAGAACTCTTGCCGCCGGAAAATAAGGCTGCAAAGACACAACAGGTAAAGACGATATGATTCATGAAAGAAACGATTCATGAAAGAAACGATTCATGAAAAAACATGAATGACAGATAACGTAAGGAAAGGAATTCTGACATGGAGTATATGTTTTCAGACAAAGCAGAACGTATGGATGCGGGAATCTTTGCGGTTCTGAATGAGAAAAAAGAAGAATTGCTGCGGCAGGGAAGGACAGTATACAATCTTTCTGTGGGGACACCGGATTTCCGGACACCGCAGCATATCATAGATGCGGTCTGCGAGGCTGCGAAGCATCCGGATAATTACAAATATGCGCTGACGGAGCTTCCGGAGCTGATCGAGGCAGTTCAGTCCTTTTATGATCGTCGCTTTGGTGTCGCTCTGGAAAAGGATGAAATTATGGAGATGTATGGCTCACAGGAGGGTATGGCACATATATCCTGGGCATTGTGCAATCCTGGCGATCTGGTGCTGGTGCCGAATCCAGGCTATCCGATCTTTGGAATCGGCCCGCAGCTGTGCGACGCAGAGATCTGGGAATATCCTCTTTATGAAAAGAATGGTTTTCTTCCGGATTTTGCGGATATCCCGGAAGAAATTGCCCGCAGAGCAAAGCTGATGGTTGTGAACTATCCGGCGAATCCGGTCTGCCGTGTGGCACCGGACTCTTTTTACCTGGAACTGATTGCTTTTGCGAAAAAGTATCATATTATTATACTGCATGACAATGCGTATTCCGATCTTGTTTTTGGCGGGAAAGCGGGTGGTTCCTTCCTTTCATTTGAGGGGGCGAAGGAAGTCGGAATTGAATTCTATTCCCTTTCGAAATCCTTTAATTATACCGGAGCCCGCGCGTCTTTTGCGGTAGGAAACGCAGAGATTATTCAGAAGTTCAAAGCGTTGCGGACACAGTTTGACTATGGCACATTTCTGCCGGTACAGTATGGCGCGATCGCGGCACTGAACGGTCCTTTTGACGGAGTATTGAGCCAGTGCCGGGAGTATGAAGAACGCAATCGGGCATTGTGCGGCGGCCTGCGTTCGATTGGCTGGGAAGTAGCGGACAGCGAGGGAACGATGTTCGTCTGGGCGCCGCTGCCGGAAGGCTACACAGATTCAGCAGACTTTTGTCTGACACTTATGGAAAAGTCCGGGGTGATCTGTGTGCCGGGCAGCAGTTTTGGCTCTCTCGGAGAAGGCTATGTGCGGTTTGCACTGGTACTTCCGCCCGAAAAATTGCGGGAAGTTGTGGAGAGCATTCGTGTGAGCGGCGTGCTGGAAGCTGCTGCAAAATAACACCTGCGGACTGTATGGTTATATATACGCAGGGTGTCGATACCGGATATTGACTACTAAATACCGAATACCGGGA
>JAJBVF010000274.1 GCA_020859965.1 Clostridiales bacterium | reverse complement strand
GCTGAATGCAATCATGAAGCTGGCTGGAGTCTACCATGAGATGAATGGTCTGATGAACCAGCGCAGAGATAACCCGCTCTGTGAAGAAAGCAATCGGGAGCTGCAGACACGGTTCGATGCTGCAATTTTGCTGGCTGTTTCTTTACAGGAGCAGTTTGACGAATGCCTGCGTACCGGCCAGAAGCTGCCGCAGCGCTTCCGCCGAAACTTTGAATAAAAGTCTGTGGCCTGCTGTTCTGGCTTGAACTATCTAACAACAGCAAAACAAAAGACAGGCTATGCAGATTTATCTGCTAAATACTGAAAAATTGGAGTGTAGTTATGAATAATAAGCTGACGAAACTTGAAAAATACTGGATTCTCTATGATGTGGGAAATTCCGCTTTTGTTTTACTCGTCGCCACAATTCTTCCGATCTATTTTAATTATCTGGCAGGCGAAGCAGGTATCAGTGAAGTGGATTACCTGGCTTACTGGGGCTATGCCGCCTCCGTGGCGACGGTCATCTGTGCAGTGATCGGTCCGGTTCTGGGCAGTATTGCGGATACCAGGAATTACAAAAAGCCATTGTTTACAGCCTGCATGATGGTTGGTGTCATCGGATGTGCGGCACTCTCGTTCCCGACCTCGTGGATTGTCTTTCTGGCTGTATTTGTGTTCGCAAAAGTGGGATTTAATGCGAGCCTGATTTTCTATGATTCCATGCTCACAGATGTGACGACTGAGGATCGGCTGGATACCGTATCCTCAAATGGCTACGCATGGGGCTACATCGGAAGCTGTATTCCGTTTGCCGTCTCTCTCGTCTTCGTGCTGTTCTACGATTCCATCGGTATCTCATTTCAGATGTCGATGACCATCGCGTTTTTCCTCAACGCCGCATGGTGGCTGCTGGTCACACTGCCTCTGCTGAAAAACTACAAACAGACTCATTTTTCGTCAGATGATGAAAACAGCGGCTCACTGATCCGAAACAGTTTTTCCAGGCTTGGTCATACCTTCATTGAGATTTCAAAGCAGAAAAAAATCTTCTATTATCTGCTTGCCTTTTTCTTCTTTATTGACGGTGTGTATACAATTATTGATATGGCGACCGCGTATGGAAGCGCTCTGGGTCTTGACACGACCGGCCTGCTGCTCGCGCTTCTGGTGACACAGATTGTCGCATTCCCTTTCGCTCTGATTTTCGGAAAACTTTCACAGAAATTCCGAACTGAGCAGCTCATTCGCTTCTGCATCGGAGCTTACACTCTGATCGCACTTTTCGCCATCCAGCTGGACAAACAATGGGAATTCTGGCTGCTCGCCGTATGCGTCGGTATGTTCCAGGGTGCGATCCAGGCACTGTCCCGCTCTTATTTTGCGAAGATTATCCCACCGGAAAAGTCCGGCGAGTATTTTGGTATCTACGACATCTGCGGAAAAGGCGCCTCCTTCCTGGGAACCTTCCTTGTCGGACTTGTCGCACAGATCACCGGCGTGACAAATGCGGGTGTAGCGGTTCTCTCTGTAATGTTTGTGATTGGATTTGTTCTGTTCGGAAAAGCGGCAAAAATGCAGTAAAAACAACCCATGCTGATAACGTGTATGCATACATCAGCATGGGTTTTGTATATTACATCCGCAAATTTATTATTGGTTTTCAATCTGCCAGTCAATCGGCTCAATTCCATTTTGTCTGAGAAATTTATTTGCTCTTGAAAAATGGCGGCATCCGAAAAAGCCCCGGTAAGCGGACAACGGACTTGGATGCGGTGCTTCAAGAATCAGATGTTTCGGATTGTTCAGCATCGATTTTTTCATCTGTGCCGGACGCCCCCAGAGCAGATAGACAATCGGCCGGTCGATCTCATTCACTGCACGGATCGCCGCATCCGTAAATTCTTCCCAGCCAATTCCCCGGTGGGAATTCGCCTGGTGTGCACGGACGGTCAGTACTGTATTTAAAAGCAGCACGCCCTGTTCAGCCCATTTGGTCAGATAACCATTATTCGGTATGTAACAGCCGCAATCTTCATGTAATTCTTTATAAATGTTGACCAGCGACGGCGGTATCTCTGTGCCGGGTTTGACGGAAAAGCAGAGACCATGAGCCTGCCCTTCCTCATGATAGGGATCCTGTCCCAGGATTACCACCTTGACATCAGAAAGCGGCGTAAACGCAAACGCATTAAAAATATCATCCGCTGGCGGATAGATCACCCGACTTTTATATTCTTCATTAATCTGACGATACAGCTTCGCATAATATGGCTTTGAAAATTCCGGTTTCAACGGAACCAGCCAGTCATTGGAAATTGGAGGCATTCCGCCATCTCCTTTCTCACCTAAAGATTCCCTTCGCTTTTATCCGTTTCATCCGCTCCGTCTGATCCGCTTTCAAAGGAAATACAGATATTCGGCAAAAGATCTGACAGGATTGAAACAAATGATCATCCAACGAATGAAATGATCTTCCTGCATCAAACTTCAAAGCCGCACACTCACGCCCCGCTCTCTGAGATACTGTTTCACCTCACTGATTTCCAGTTCTTTATAATGGAACAGAGATGCAGCGAGCGCCGCGTCAGCCTTTCCTTCCGTAAGTGCGTCATAAAAGTGCTCTTTAGTGCCTGCTCCACCGGAGGCAATCACCGGAACGGATACATGCTCCGCGATCGTACGGGTCAGTTCGATGTCATAGCCCGCTTTCGTACCGTCGCAGTCCATGC
>JAJBVF010000485.1 GCA_020859965.1 Clostridiales bacterium | reverse complement strand
TTCCTTGTCTCTTCGGAGAGCCGGTCGGAATGCCCACGGAGAGCAGCAAAGGGAGCGAAAATCTTAGCGCGGTTCTCCAAGGTCATCTGTGGGTGCTTGCGGAGTGTGTCTCTCGGTCAGGGGCGGGGCATGTGTTATAGCCGGGCTAATTTGTCCGGTAGCCTTCACTCGCCGTCCGCCTTATGCCTCTGCCCCGCATAGTAATCCGCCAGGTCATGCAGGAACCGCAGGAAGTTCTCGCTCGGATTCTGGACAATTTCCGCCGGCTTCACGGAATTGATGTCACCGAGGTTCGGCTTCCCGCCGATGTAGTCCAGCAAGGGGTTCTTCATTTTGAACGCGCAGATGGCGTTGATTGCCGGAGTGTCTGGGTTTTCAGTGAAAGAAACTGTGTCCGTCTCCGGATCATAGGACGGCGGTGTGTATGTTGTAAAATAGAAATGCAGAAAGTTGCAAACCAAAAATACAGAATGTTGCAACTACATTTTGCAGTTTTTTGCAGACCCAGTTTGCAGAGTACTGTGGCAGCCGTCTCATAAGACATTTTGGTGTTCTCATGTGAAATCCATTGCAGATATCATAAAAAACCATTAACCTTATCTTGTTGTTGCGCCAACATCAATACAGGATAAGGGGGAAGGAGTATGTTTACAATGGATCAGATTCATCGTGTAAGAGAACTGTTCTATGAGCAAGGCAAAAACCTGACCGAAATCGCAGAAATCATCGGCTGTGACTGGCGCACAGTTAAAAAATATGTTGACCAGGAGGATTTTTCACCCCCGGTACCGAAAACCAACACAGGTGAAAACCACGCCTCCAAGTTAGATCCATACAAGCCGTTGATTGACAGCTGGCTCCTTGAGGACAAGAAGGCTCCTCGCAAGCAGCGGCACACAGCAAAGAAAGTCCATAAGCGCCTGGTTGAAGAGGCTTCAGGCTTTAACGCCAGTTATCGTCTTGTGGCAGCTTATGTAGCCGACAAGAAGAAGGAACTGAGACTAAACGCAAAAGGCAAAGAAGGATTCATCCCTCTTATCCATCACCCCGGAGAGGCGCAAGCGGACTTCGGATTCGCCGACTTCTATGAGAACGGCAGGCTTCATGAAAAGGGCAAATACCTTGTTTTAAGCTTCCCATACAGCAATGGCGGCTATCTCCAACTGAACTACGGAGAGAATCTCGAATGTCTCCTCGAAGGGCTTCAAACCATGTTTGAGTATATTGGCGGTGTCCCGACAGAAATCTGGTTTGACAACACCAAGACCATCGTAACCGAAATCATCAAGGGCGGTGGCCGGAATGTCACTGAACGGTTTCAGCGCTTCTGTGAACATTATCGTTTCAAGCCCATCTTCTGCAATCCTGAATCCGGCAACGAAAAGGGTAATGTGGAAAACAAGGTAGGGTACCTGCGTCGGAATGAGCTTGTTCCTGTCCCTCATTTCGAACATCTGGCGGATGAGAACAAGCTGCTGTTGGAACGCTGTGACCGCGATATGGACAGGGAACACTACGAGAAGGAATCCACCTTCATCAGTGAACTGTTCCAGGAGGACAAGGCCGCACTTTTGCCGCTGCCGTCTGTAAGGTTTGATACCGCACTCTATACCACGGTCAAGACCGACAAGTATGGAAAGTTTACGCTGAATGCTGGGAAACACACTTACTCCGCATCCCCCGCTTTCTGTGCCGATATGGTGCAGCTTAAGGTAACGTCCAGCGAAGTCCTTGTTATGGACATGAATCAGCAGGAGATTGTTCGCCACCACCGTCTCTATGGAGATGGAGTTCAGACGTCGATGGATTGGCTGCCTTATTTGAAGTACATTGCCAGGAAGCCTCGTTCTCTGCGCAACAGCGGAATCTACGATATGATGCCGCCGGTCATGCAGGAGTACATGGATAGCTGCGATAATTCTGACCGTGGTAAAGTTCTCAAGGTGCTTTCCGAGCTGACAGACCGGACCGGATTTGACAGTGCAATTCGCACTGTTGAACAGGCCATCGTCTACCAGGCTGTTGACCCGGACAGTCTGCGGAGTCTATACCGCCGTCTTTATGCTGACGTACCTCTGGTGCCTCCTCTGGAGGCTAACGAGGCCATCCCCAAGGTTACTCTTATTCCGTTTGCAAACGACCTCACAATCCTTGATAGGGCTTTACAGAGAGGAAGTGCTGCAAATGGATGAGATGCAGGAGAGAATCGCTGCGTGCTGTAAGAAGCTGCGGCTATCATCCAGGCTGGCTGAACAGGCCATGATCCCGACTGGTGAGAGCAACCCGGAGTTTCTGTTAAATCTTTTGACCCGCGAGATTCGATACCGCAGGGATGCCCGTATTACCAAATATCTGAACACTGCTGGTTTCCCAAAACGTTACAGCAAGGAGCAGTTTCGGACAGATGAGATCGACTTCCCGGACGGGGTGACTTTTGAAAGCCTGCTCGATCTCGATTTCTACCACAGTGGCAAGAACGTGATTATGTACGGTATGACTGGTGCTGGAAAGACCATGTTGTCTATCTTGATTGGAATGTCTGCCTGCAACCAGGAAGTCCCGGTCAAATTCTATCGCACGGCCTGCCTTATTAACCTGTTCTCAGAGAGTCAGTCAAAAGGAAATCTGTCTGCGTTAAAGAAGAAGCTCAACACTGCTGAGATTCTGATTCTTGATGAATTTGGGTACGTCCCCTACGACAGAACCGGAGCCC
>JAJBVF010000271.1 GCA_020859965.1 Clostridiales bacterium | reverse complement strand
TCCCTCCTCCGCTCAAACAGTTCTGTGATCTGCTGATCCACCTCGTCAATTTCCGTTCTCAGTTCCTGTAAATCTCTCATGCCAGATTCCTTTCTGATGTTCTCTGTAATTCTGTAATTCAACCATTCTGCATCGCCGTTTTTTTATTATTTATTTCTGAGTTTTATCCGTATTTTTCATTTTCGTCAGCTTTTGTCATCCTTTATCTCATCAAGGTTTCTCACAGCCTGCTCCGCTTCCCCCAGAAAAGAGAGCGAGCCAAAAATCAGGATCACATCCTCCGGCCCGGCAAGCGCAAAGCTTCGATCCACCGCTTCCGCAATACTGCCCGCCGCCTCTGCCGATGGGTTCACGCGCTGCACCGCTCGGGCCAGTGCTTCCGCAGGCAGGGCACGGGGATTGTCCGGAGTCTCTATTGTGATGATATGTTCCGCCAGATCGGCAGTCTTATCTATTATTTTATCATATTCTTTGTCAGAAAACACTCCCATAATGTAATATTTTTTTCGATCCGGAAAATAATCCAGAATCGCATCTCTCAGCCTTGCCGCTGCGTCCGGGTTATGTGCACCGTCCAGCACCACGATCGGATTTTTATGAATGACAGAAAAACGTCCCTTCCAGCTTGCCGTTCGCATGCCTTCTTTCAACGCCGTCTCAGAAATCAGATATCCCTGCTTCCGCAGCGCGCCAACACATTCCAGAGCAAGCGCCGCATTTTCCCGCTGATGTCGTCCAGCGAGACGAATAGTGACAATCCCAAACGGCTCATATGAAAAACTCTGCCCATCCAGATCATGGGATAGTTCCTTAATAAAATCTCGTCCAACAAACGTAACTGGGCACTTCTTTTTCCGAGCTTCGTCACGGATTACCGCGGCTGCTTCCTCTTCCTGCTCCGTGGAAACCACCGGAACACCTTCCTTAAAAATGCCCGCTTTATTCCACGCGATCTCTCCCAGCGTACTTCCCAGATATTCCATGTGATCCATACTGATCGACGCCAAAACCGACAAAACCGGTTTTCTTATCACATTCGTCGCATCTGTGCGTCCGCCCATTCCCGTCTCCAGAAGCACAAAGTCACACTTCTGCTCCTGAAAATACAAAAATGCCGCTGCGGTCTCCGCCTCAAACATAGATGGCAGCTGCATTCCTTCCGCGCGCATCGTTTCCATTGCGGCTGCAATCTTCGTAATCTGCTCCGCAAAATCCTCCCTGCTGATATTCTCACCATTGAGCTGAATCTGTTCCCGGTAAGAAAACAGGGTCGGAGAAACATACCTTCCCACCCGGTATCCCGCCGTTTCCAGCACCGCAGCGAGATAAGCGATCACCGACCCTTTTCCATTCGTACCCGCAACATGGATCACCCGCAGTTCCTCCTGCGGGTCACCCAGAAACTGCAGTAAATTTGAAATTGCTTCCAGCCCCAGCGGACCGCCGCGTCCCTGCAGTCCATCAACAAACGCACGCGCTTCTCTATAATCCATTTTTCTCTACCTTCCTCTATACTTCTTCTATATTCGCGGCTTCAACTGCAAAACTCCCTTCCCGGCTCTGCGCAATCGGATAGGGGGAACTCTCTCCCTCTATCCGTCACTGTGCCAGGCGGGTGCAGCGCAAGCTGCATAATTCCGCACCCGCCTGTGCACATAAAAAAGCAGGCTCCGCATCCGCGGAGCCGAAACTCTTTTCCCTGTCCGCCGGGGATCAGGCGGATTATGTATTACAGAATCTCTGTCCGGGTGCTTACGCTTTCACTACATGCCCGGATGCACTCTGCCCGGATAAGCTCAAAATGAGTCCCGTCAGTGGGCTAAGATACAGCACCACGGTAAGTACGCAATAGATCGGCGTCATGATTGCCCACTGCATCGTACGTCCGGGAAGCAGAGCCGTGAAGCTAACCCAGAATTTACCGCCATTAATCAATGCAAGACCAGTTGTAGTAAATCCAAGAGTCGAGCAAATCGATGCGAGAACTACACCGACACACAGAAAGACCGTCTTTTTCGTTTTCCCTCCACTCATAACCGGACGGCACAGTGCAGGAATAATTCCCCACATCATCGCGGCAATCGTAATCAATGGATTCACCGCGTATCCCTTCAGCAGGCATCCCAGCAGATCCGCAACCAGACCGCAAATACCGCCGCCCACCGGGCCAAACCAGAGTCCGGCCAGGATCGTGCACACACAGCCAACCGTGATCCGGTAAGAGCCTAGTTCAATCACAATCAGACGAGTCAGCACAATGTGCATGGCTATCAGAAGTCCCAAGAACACAACGGTGCGGGTATCCCATACATTTTTCTTATTTTTGTGCATAATAATACACCTCCATAATGTGCATGCGCATTCCGGAAGCTTCCTCCTCCAGGACCGGACACAGCAGACAACAGACCATTACAGATGATCTGTCAGCAGCTCGAAGAGCGATCTAAGATCAGATAACCTCCAGACGCTTTACCAACAGGCTGCGACCCCGGCTGCTGATTACAAAAAGCAGACAGTCTGAGCCATCCATAAATAATATGCCCTCCACATTATGAGATGTAATGAGATTTCTCATAATTGTAGCAACGGGTGCGGAAAATATATCGTAAATCTCTTCCATGCCGGATGTGTCCGGGAATTGACACATCGGAGGTCGGACTTTTCGTTTCACGGCGACTCCCCATCCAATGAACACTTAACGCATAGATTCCTAC
>JAJBVF010000140.1 GCA_020859965.1 Clostridiales bacterium | reverse complement strand
GTATAGATGGTAGTATAATCCGGATATTCATCGTACATCGAACTTCCACTGTATTCCATCTGATCGCAGATTTCTTCTACACCAGCGAGTAGTTCCTTTGCCTCCTTCGGATACATCGACTGCAGCATGCGAAAATCCCGTTCCGTCTGCGCCTCATCTTCCAGATCAAAAAAGTCCCAGAAAGTATTCGCTCCCATATTTCTTCGGCACATTGCTGTCTTTGGCGGCATCTCCTTCTGCGTCAGTTCTTCCCGTTCCACCTTTTCCGACGGCATCTCTTTCTGTGCCGTCTTTTCCAATGGCATTTCCCTCTGTGCCGTCTCCTGGCGCTCTGCCTTATCCTGCGGCATCTCCCTTAGCGTCAGTTCTTCCCGCTCCGCTTTTTCCGGCGGCATCTCTCTCTGTGTCATCTTCCTGTGCATCGCTGTATCTTCCTTCGCTCCCTCCATCTCCTCCGCGCACATAAATGCCTCCCCATAAAACGGACGGTCTTTCCTCTGTTCCTGCTTTTTTCCGGAATTTCTTCTATTATAAAAATATCCCATAGCGTTCCCTTCGTTTTTCTGCCTTTGCTCTATCCTATGCCTGTGACTGTAAAATGTGCAATATGCTTCTGTGAGCCGAAAATATGCGGTATGGTTCTTGACAAAAACGCGGGAACTGACTATACTTACGGAAAAGCGCAGAAGGGAACAAGTAAAAAGCAGCAGAAGATACAGAAAGTAACCGGCAGGGTCGATTTCTAAAAGCTATTCCTGAGTCAAATCCCCCGATGAATACATACGGGGAATAGATGTACGAAGATTACATGCACAGCAATTTGGCGAAGAGAATTCCAGGATCCTATGATGAGAGGTGCATACAGAAACTGTTTTTGAATACATCCCGGAGCTTCGCACCCAAAGAGTTTAAAAGCGAAATCTCGAGTAGGCTGCGACGGGGCGACATCCGTTATCAGGTGTCAGAGTATATCGATAATGCATCTCACATGATTCCATACAGGGTCAGCGTGATATGTTGTTTTTTGTACTCAGTGAGGCAGGCAGTGTGAGCTGTCTGTGAAATAAGGTGGTAACACGGGACTTCAGCTCTCGTCCTTATAAATGCTATAGGGATGAGGGCTTTTCTTTTCCCTTCATCCCGGCAGGATGCGAAGGATCTTACGAAACAGAATTAGTAACTATTCAGAACAACAAGAAAGAGAGAATTGGAACAATGCAGATTTACGACGAACTGGTGGCAAGAGGACTGATCGCGCAGGTAACGGATGAAGATAAGATCCGTGAACTGGTCAACAATGGAAACGCAACGTTTTATATCGGCTTTGACCCGACAGCGGACAGCCTTCATGTCGGGCACTTCATGGCGCTGTGCCTGATGAAGCGGCTTCAGATGGCCGGCAACCGCCCCATCGCCCTGATTGGCGGAGGCACCGGTATGGTCGGCGACCCTTCCGGCCGCACCGATATGCGCCAGATGATGACCCCGGAGACCATCCAGCACAACTGCGACTGCTTTAAAGAGCAGATGTCCCGCTTTATCGATTTTTCCGAGGGAAAGGCTCTGATGGTCAACAACGCCGACTGGCTGCTCGACCTGAACTATGTCGAGGTACTCCGTGAGGTCGGCCCTCATTTCTCCGTGAACAACATGCTCCGTGCGGAGTGCTATAAACAGCGCATGGAAAAGGGACTGAGCTTTCTTGAATTTAATTACATGATCATGCAGAGCTACGATTTTTATGAGTTATTCCGCAAGTACGGCTGTAATATGCAGTTTGGCGGCGACGACCAGTGGTCCAATATGCTGGGTGGTACTGAGCTGATTCGCCGCAAGCTGGGCAAAAACGCCTATGCCATGACCATCACGCTCCTTTTGAATTCCGAGGGGAAGAAAATGGGCAAAACCCAGTCCGGTGCTGTCTGGCTTGACCCCGCGAAAACGTCACCGTTTGAATTCTACCAGTATTGGAGAAATGTCGGCGATGCGGACGTCCTGAAGTGCCTGCGTATGCTTACTTTCCTCCCGTTAGAGCAGATCAACGAGATGGATCACTGGGAGGGCAGCCAGCTGAACACCGCAAAAGAAATCCTTGCCTTTGAGCTGACCAAGCTGGTTCACGGTGAGGAGGAGGCTGCAAAAGCGCAGGAGAGCGCCCGCGCGCTGTTCTCCGGCGGAAACGCAGCGGATATGCCTACAGCCGCGGGCTCTGTCGATGATCTTCAGGATGGGAAAATCGATATTCTGGGGTTGCTCGTTGCCTCCGGTCTGTGTACCTCCCGCGGCGATGCGCGCCGCAATGTCCAGCAGGGCGGCGTCAGCGTAAACGGAGAGAAGATTACGGATATCGCCACGTTATATACGCCGGAAGACCTGAACGCGGCGGATTTTGTACTTCGCAGAGGAAAGAAAAAATATTGTAAGATTATTTTCCAATAGGTAAATTTTCACTTTTACGGGAAACGGATTGACTTTTCACGGCATCCGTGCTAATGTATGTGAAACAAATTTCCCATGGGGGAGTAGCAAGCGTATCTTATATTGTTTACGTAGCAAGTCAACATATCGACCGTTTTTCGGTCTGGCTTGTTTTAAATTGCGAGACTCATGTATAGCTGACGCGATCACTATATATTCAGTCTCTCCTGTTTTGTAAATGAGACCCGGGTATGGCTCAGACAGCTGTACACGGGTCTGTTGTTATTCAGGTCTTACGAACGAGATAGAAC
>JAJBVF010000338.1 GCA_020859965.1 Clostridiales bacterium | reverse complement strand
TGTCATGCAAAGTGCTACAACAATCGTCGCCATGGATCCGAAAATCATTCCGATAAAAAACGCTATTACTGTTACCATAGTATATTTCTCCTGTGTTCCAAGCTGGCTTCCTGTTTTTTCGTCCGGATGACAGTCATTTGTATCTTATACCAATTCCGGTGCAGTCTCCTGAGGGAAACTGCACCGGAACGGTTTAACTTCAAATATAGGAATGCATTATACTTCTTACCTGCTCTGTTTCTCGCAGTCTTTTTTATTACCTGTTTTTTACTGTGCTTTTCTTCTTCTGCTATAGATCAGCATTCCAGCGATTGCAACCACTGCCAACAGCATGAGTGCCGTGTAAAGCTCAATCGGTGAATTATCGCCGGTCTGCGGGCTGTCTGTACTTGCTTCAGTTTCAGATTCCGTCTCTGTCTCCGCCTCAGTTTCTGATTCGGTCTCAGTCTCCGGGGTCGGAGCTGTCGGATCGGTAGCGGTGCCTGGATCTGCTGTTACAAGCCCGTTCTCGCCCTGGCTTGGATCCGGACTTGTGCCGGTCGCTGTAGCGGTATTTGTGATGCTTCCTGCCTCGGCGTCTGATTCGGTCACGGTGTACTCTGCTTCAAAGGTCTGACTCTCTCCCGGCGCCAGGCTCTCAATCGCCCATTCATCCTCCGTCAGTTCATCCGTTACAGTGATATTTGTAATCGTCAGATTACCGTCGTTTGTCACGGTGATCTCGTAGGTGATCGTTTCACCCGGCTGATATGCTTCGCCGTCCTTGGGCGTACTGGTCGTCGTCTTAGTGACGGTCAGATGTCCGTTCGGGTCTTCCGTCGTAACCTCATCACTGCCTTCCCCTTCCGTCGGGGTGCCATCCGGATCCGTACCGGATGCGGTCGCCACGTTCTTTACGGAGCCTGCCAGGACATCTGCCTCTGTCACAACATAGGAAGTCGTAAAGGTCTTTGACTCATTCACGGCAAGAGAATCAATCGTCCATGACTCACCCGTCAGGTCATCTTTTACGGTGATGCTGCTGACCGTCAGATTACCGTCGTTCGTCACTGTAATCGAATAGGTAATCGTTTCGCCAGACTGATAAGCATTGCCGTCTGCCGGTGTACTTGTTGCTGTTTTGGTAACAGTAAGATGACTGTTCTTATCCTCGGTCGGAACTTCTTCTTCGTCTTTGCCTTCTGTCGGAGTACCATCCGGATCCGTACCGGATGCGGTAGCTACATTCTTTACGGAGCCTGCCAGAACATCGGCCTCAGTCACTACATAGGTCGTGGTAAAGGTCTGTGACGCATCCACGGCAAGCGTTTCGATGGTCCATTTATCACCAGTCAGGTCATCGGATACGGTGATATTATTTACTGCCACATTTCCATTGTTGGTTACTTTGATCTCATAGGTAATGGTGTCCCCGGCTGCAGCTTTGTAGTCTTCCGCTACCTGTGCGGTCTTCTCAACCGTAAGGCCCGGATAGCTTACCGGATCATAGGTGTTTACAAACTCCGTGTCGCACTTATCGCCTGTCGTGCTGTCTTTATGAGCCGCCACTATCACACCGATCGAGCCGTCATCCGCATTAACTACAGATACGGTCACGTAATACACGGTAGAATCATAATTTCCACGGTCACCGCAGGTGCTGTTGGTTCCGCTCAATTCGGTGGAATCCTGCGTCAGCGTGTACTCATAAACTCCGACTCTCTCATAATCAATGGAAAAAGATGCGCTTCCCGCACCTGTGATCGTAACAGTATCACTTGCCGGCATCGGCGCGCCATTTGTCGTCGCAAGCTTGAATGTATAGGTCTCTGTGGGGATATCGCTTTCAAGCGTCCCTTCCTCCCCGCTAACCGATACTGAAACCGGGATGGTTGCAGTGGCTACAGCCGACTCTGCCGCAAAAACAGATACCGGAAGCAACGCCATGCACAAAAGTGCTGCCAGCACCACTGACCATATCTTGCAAATATGCTTTTTCATGTCAAACCCTCCTATTAATTTTTCCTTCTCTATACTCTGTCCCGATTCTCACTGAGAATCGGGGACGAAGGCCGAGCCATCGAGCGGAAGCCCGATTTTGAATGGCGAGGCTCACCTCTTATGATTTGGGCGGCAAAAGGAAATGTTGCTTTGTCTTGTGAACGCAGGCTTGCCATTCCTGGTATACCGGCATTCCTTACCTATCCTTTTGTCCCTTATATCATCACATCACTGCGAGTATGGAACCATCCTCGCTAATATCACTGTCCTCGCGTCGTCATCTGCCGAAGAACAGGTTGACATTCCTAACACCTGCGGATTTTCATCCTCCCGCAGCGCGGCAATCGTCTCCTCGTGCAGGAATGTTGCATTGGCTTCTGTAAATTCCAAAAGCCCATCTATGTCAGTCTGCCACTGGCTTGGACTGAAGATCGCGTCTTCCGATGCGTCCACCAGCAGGCAGGCAAAGATTTCAAGGTCATAACTGCGATCCGGTAAAATCAATGAGCCGGTCGTGTTTTCATTAAAAAAGTCCTCATCCTCATACAGATCAAGATCGCCGAACATCTTATGGTTAGCCATGTGATGTCCATAAATCAGACAGTAGGCATCCACAAAATCCGTCGTATTCGCCGGGTCGAGGAAAATGCTCCCGGCCAGAGCAAAGTTGCCATACACATCCGTATTGATGTAGCTTAAAATATTCTCACCCTGCACAATCGGGTGGTCAATCTCCGTATTATCCAGCGTAATC
>JAJBVF010000351.1 GCA_020859965.1 Clostridiales bacterium | reverse complement strand
GGTGAACCTGTGGCCGGGAGCCTTGCGGAGCCGTTCTTCGTTGACCTGCTTGACCTTCTGCACGACTTCAAAGAGCCTGGCGCGTCCTGGGATTCCATATGCCTTTAAGGAAGGGGAGACAGCAAGGCAGATGGTCTTGTCCGTGCGGCTCTGGTCCGCAACCACAAGGTTGGTGGTCAGCGGGTCGAGATGGCGATCCGCACACTCGGCGCTTGCGTAGAATGATTTAAGGTCTATTGCTAAGTAAGTATGTGGAGCCAAAAAATTCTCCTCCTTCCTGTGATTTTCTATATATTACCCTGCCACCACTTCCACAAACCATCTGCCGAACCTCGGCGGGAAGGGTGCGTGTTCAAAGAAAAGCCGCTTTTCTTCCCCTCGGATGACCACAGTGTAACAGTCGCCGGAATAGCCCATACCGACTGTGTCTGCCGGCCGGAAGTCGCGGACTTCTTCTATATTATATATGCGCCCGTTCGTCCATTCCATTGTCTTCGGGTGCATGAATCCTGTCGTGTCGATCTCCGAAGTGACCGACACATAGACTTTTTCTTTATGGGGATGCAGGGATTGTGCCTTGGATGGCATTGTGTGGTCACCTCACTTTCTGTGGCGAATAATTATGCGCCGTTTATGCGCCCGCGGCTGCAATGGCGTCCGTAAGATACGGACAGTATTTCTGTGCTCTATCAAAAATCCACCTGTGACCACGCTCGTCTATTTCGCAGTCATCCATAATTCGGTTGAGTTCTTCGACCGTCCATTCATGCCGGTACTTCTTTGGAGTGAAGCGGATTTTATTTACAATTACGGCTTCACAGTGTGCTTCCAATATGACACGGAGAATGATAGCCCAGTCATCGTTCTCCATATCTCCGTAAGCATCGCGCTTAAGCATTCCTTTCACGGACTTATCAACTTTGCAGGCATCCCTTGCTCCGAATGCCTTTCTCAGTCTGTCCTTATATATAGGAACGAGCCGGTTATATATTTCAACCCGCTCTGTGTACATCTCATCGGACACAGGTTCTGGTTTTGGGTCTTCGAGTAAATCTGTATCGTAGTAATCCATATCAGCCACACCTCCCGTTCAGTTCCTCATACAGTTCTTCCATAACGATTCTTTGGTCTTCTCTATACTCTGCAATTTCAAGCTCTGTCGCAGCCCTCACAGCCGGCACCTTGTTTCCGACTGTTTTCCTCCCACAGTCAGGGCATCTGGTAGGCACTTCGTATTTGCTGTGGAAGAGGTCTGCATTAAACGTGTAATTGCAGGCATCGCAATGACAAATCATATCTATCACCTCATTCAGCCGGATGCCACCATACGGCATACTTGTACCGTTACGGTTTCTTCCGGGCCTTCTGTTTCATCGTCCTCTTGGACGGGCAGCACCATCACTTTTTTTGACTTGCCAGGGAAATGAAATCCCGCAGTTGCATATAACTCACCACGAGATTCTTCACCCAAACCGCAGATTCGTATTTTTTCGTCTATGAGTTCTGGTGTCCATTCTTTGCGATACTTCCGGGGTGTGTATATAATCTGGTTCAGGATCGCCTCGTGGCAGTAGGCGGCAAGATAGCCGTTGAGGACTCCAATCCAGTCGACGCCAAGAGCCGCCATTGCCTTTGGCTCGGAATAAAAAGACATCTCCTTATCAAGCCGTCTGGCGGCACGAGGACACTCAGCCTCTTTTAATTTTTTCTTCGTTTCCATCACAGCGGTGTGGAAATAGCGTGTGTATTCAGCCATCTCTTCTTCTGAATACGATGGTCGCTGTACCATGCCGCTGCAACCTGCTCTAACATCGGTCATATAGATTCCTCCCTTGCACGGCAGATCATAGCTTTTAATTCAGCACCCGACCGACAATCTCAAACCGGCAATAGGGAGAGATTACTTTTGGTGCGTATTTCTCATTGTAAGAGATAAGGGAAATCTTCGGCTGAAGAACGCCATCGCAGAGATACTCATCGTACTCATCTTCATCGGGCATTTCTTCGTGGTATTCCTTGATATAGCCGTCCCCGTCGTAAATAAAGATGCCAACTTCCCCAGGGTTAAGTTCTGAACACTGCTGAACCCACACAACCTGGCGGTTCACATATCTGGGTTCCATGCTGTCCCCAGAAATGCGGATACCAAAATCAGTACCATCCGGTATCTGGGAGACAGGATAGTCCTCTGTGGTAAACTGGTCTTCATCAAGGAAGTTTCCAGTACCGGCGGATGCCAGGTTGTTGCTGATGCGCATACTCCGCTTTTCTATTTCTTCTGCGAAGTTTGTGATTCTTCTGCGTGTCGGCGGGGTATATTGGCCGGATGCAATCAGTACTTCCTTCAAGGTCTGTAGGATGTTCAGCCCTTTCTGGCTTAGTTCCGGGGAGTATTCAGCAGATTCCGCTGTCTTTCCCAGGAAGTATTCTCCGATATTGTCAATCTGGCAGATGTTGCAGAATGCGAGGAACTGAAGGACGCTGGGGAAAGAGTCACCCTTTTCCCATTTGCTGATTGCGCCGGCAGATACATGGGTGCCATAGCTGTCAAGGGCAGCAGACATATCCTTCTGGCTCAGCTTCATTTTCTTCCTGGCTTCCACCAGCTTTTTGCCCACAATGTTCTGTTCTTTCAATTCTGGAATCTGGAACAAGGAACTGCAGGCATCTTTCTGCGCCTTGACCTGCGGGTTGAACTGTATAATACGGTTGTCTTTGGATGCCATAATGCTTCCTCC
>JAJBVF010000015.1 GCA_020859965.1 Clostridiales bacterium | reverse complement strand
CGAAGATTCCCACATTGTCAAAGACAATCATCTGATAAAAAATACTCGGATTCCCTTCGTCATCTATGTATTCATTCAAAAGTTCCAGATAACGGATGCACATTTCAGCTCCGAACGCATTCCAGGAATAGGTTTCTTCCGTGGCTATGACGATGAAGCCATAGGAAGCGTAAAACTGATGCTGCGCCGTGGACAAAGAGCCTTTCCACCCTGTTCCATTGCATACAACAATGACAGGATACGTTTTGTCCTCCGTCTCCAACTCTGTAGGATAGCTGATCTCGTATTTCTCGAAAACCTGCACGGCGGTTTGTTCATAATAGGATGTAGCATAGGGGCCGTTCTCCAGATAGGCCGCTTCAATGGTGCCGCCAGTCTCTATACTGTCACGGTAATTCTCCTTTAAGGAGCTGTCTCTGTGCGTCAGCCAGAAAAGGAATACAGCAATCAAAGCGACGATTACTAAGAGTATGATCCCGATCACCTTCAACACTTTTTTCATTTCCTTTCTCCCCTTATCCATTGTGACTACTATATCTCTCTTGACAAAGTGGTGTAACAGTTGTATCATCAAGATGTAACGATTGTACCATCCGTTTTTACCGGGGTCAATACTCCGCGCAAAAATGGCACAAAACAGGGAGGTTTGTACCATCGTGAATAACGAAGAAAAGAACACCTATGTAAAAAAACAAATCACCGAGGCGCTACTGAAACTGCTGGAGCAACACGAATTTGAGGAAATATCCATCAGCCAGGTAACTGCTCTCGCACAAGTAAGCAGGAATTCGTTTTATCGAAACTATGAGAGCAGGGAGGACATTCTGCTCAAATACATCCGCCGTCTTTTTTTAGATTGGGATGCAGAGTATAAAAAGCAGAGCCAGGGTTCAAACGC
Organism: Clostridiales bacterium; assembly: GCA_020859965.1. Classification (GTDB taxonomy): domain Bacteria; phylum Bacillota; class Clostridia; order Lachnospirales; family Lachnospiraceae; genus Choladousia. The sequence goes on along the minus strand of JAJBVF010000015.1, from coordinate 1,840 downwards.
AAACCTCTACGGCAGTCTGTTCCAGCACCTGAGCGACAACAAAGAGTTCTATCTGCTCCTGAAAAAGAGAAATCTCTTTCACCTGTTCCTTGCCGTGCTTTTGGAACAATCAGGCCCTAGACCTGAACACGACAATACATGGGCCTATATAACCGCATTCATTGCCCACGGCACCTATGGCTGGATCGAAGAATGGGTTGCTCGTGGGATGCAGGAGTCCGGGGAAGAGATGGCCGCTTTTTTAGCATCGCATGGAATGAAATGATTTTTGGGGACAAATTACATTCGCTCCTACTGCCGAAGACCAACATAGAGCAGCGACCCATCTGCCGGAACTAAAGTTCTAACAGCGGACCGCCGCTCTATGTTCATTGCGATATTCTTTTGTTACAGGCGTTTCCCTCCGTGCGCCGCCTGTTCAGCGCAAATCTCGGTTGATATGGACGATTTTATCTGTTTTGGGTCAAAAACAAATAGAACCAGGCCACGAAAGCCTCTCAAATGGGTCTTTCCGTGTTGGTTCTATTATTACACAAGCATCTTTGCACAGCACCAGATTGACCTTGCCGGAGGTGACATCTCCGATCAGTCGGTTTAGGCCAGGCCGGTCAAAGGTGGTGCCCGACACCCCATCGTCCACATAGTAGTCGATCAGGTTCCAGCCCTGTTCCCGGACATATCTGCCGAGAAGCTCCTTCTGGTTTTCAATGGATACTGACTCCCCGGTTCTCTCATCGTCCCGGCTGAGCCGGGCATAAATACCTACGTTATAAATTCCATTATCCTGCATCTCTGAATCTTTAACCTCCTTAGAGAGCAGCATAATGACAGCAGATTGTACCTGCTGCCATTATACTGCATTTGTCTTTTGATTTCCATAGTTACGTGAAAAAATCAGGCCGCCGTACGGTTGATTTTCTCCATCGTCAGAGCGTCCAGCACATCCCCCATAAAGGCGGCGCTGTCTTTGTAGATGCTCTTGACCCGATAAAGGACACCGTTGATCATGACCTCAATGCTGTCGTTGAGCATGAAGTACTCCCGACCTCCATATCGGAAGTGGGGGATCGGCTCCTTTTCAATCCATTCGATCTTTGAATTTTCTGCCATGGGCTATTCACCTCCTTCCATTGGCAAACAAAAAAGCACCGTCAATCTCACAATGACGAGTGCCTGTTATCGTTCCATATCTCTGCTGTGCGTTCTGTTCGGCTGACGCCGCTGGGGGATGTCCCTTTCCTGAATCACCCTCCGCAGGAAGTCCGCTACCCGTTCCGGAGCCTTCTGCACGGCAGCAAGGTAGTTCTGAACCTGATCTAGCAGCTTTTTATACCGTTGCTTCCAGATATCGACATCCTTTTGGGCTCGAGCAACCTTATCTTCCAGATCTGATATTCTACGATCAGCGGTCACACCCTTCTTGGCAAGCTCCTTGAGTTCTTCGGCGTCGTCGGGTGCAAAGGCAATATTGCCGGTCAGTGTTTTCTTCCCCATTGAGTCGATCTTCATAAAGGTCATAGACTGTGTGCGGAGCGCCTGTTCCGCTTTGGTCATCTTCTTTTCAGCGGCGTCGGCGGCTTTCTCCGCCTTGCGGGTGTCGCTCTCCATCTGTTGAATGGCATCATGCCCGGAAGTAAGCTGCTGCTGTACCGCCGCCAGTTCCGTACCGGATTGTTGAATCTTCTCCGTCAAGCCCTCCAGCCGTTTTTCCTCCTGCATGACTTTGAACTGGGTCACAGTCAAATGCTCTTCGCTGCTGCCACGCTCACCCCGTTCCACATCGGTATAACCTGCGGCTCTCATGTGCTGAACGAAGTCGGCCTGCAACACGGAATAGGAC
>JAJBVF010000576.1 GCA_020859965.1 Clostridiales bacterium | reverse complement strand
GTCGGCTGAGGCACGGGTTTTTAAGTGACTCCGGGTCTCGTTCGGTTTGTTCTGACGAGGATGGGTAGAGTATGGCAGGCGTGGATGGGTGAGTTCTGTTGTGGTGGGACATGGATAGTTGCGGTATGGCAGGCGTGGCTAGGCGAGGTACGGTGTGGTAAGGCGCAGCAAGGCAAGGTGAGGCAGGCTTGGAAGAAAGGAGGTTAGAGCTTATGCAGTATTTATATAAACCGGGAGCGCAGATTAAGACTCCCGCTGAGATTGCTGGACAGGTGTGCCAGCAGCTTGAAGAGAGCGGTGGTCTGACAGCCAAGCGGCTGTTAGATGCAAGCAGACCTGTGGATGCTCCACTGCACGATGAATTCGAATGGAATGACAGCGAGGCGGCAGAGAAGTATCGTGAACATCAGGCGGCACACATTATTCGCTGTATCGTCGTTCGCCCAGAGCAGGTTGAAAAGGAGCCGGTTCGTGCTTTTGTGAATGTCACAGACAATGCGCGTTCCTATCGCTCACTGGATGTTGTTCTCCAGAAAACAAACCTGCGGGAACAGATGCTTGGGCAGGCATTGAAAGACCTGCGGGCATTCGAGCAGAAGTACAGCACACTGAGTGAACTGGCGGATGTGTTCAATGCGATTCACCAGTTCCAGGAAACAGCCACATAACAGCGGCGGAGAGAGGAGGTGTCTCCCATGGAGACGGAAATTTATATGCCCATCCGGGCACACCCTTATGACCACCAGCGCAGGGCTTTCGCTTTTGCCTGTCGGGTTCTCGGTATTGATGATCCGGAGACTGCAGGCGGCGGTGTGGCACTGCTGCTCGAAATGGGCTGTGGGAAGTCCCTGATTGCTGTTGCAATCGCTGGCATTCTTTATCAGCGAGGCTTAATCTCACGAGTCCTGGTTGTCGCTCCACTGTCGGTGCTTGGCGTCTGGCAGGAGGAGTTCGAGCGGTTTGCCGATTTTCCCTTTGAACTGACCATCTTAAAAGGCGGCAGCGCAAAGAAGCGTGAAACCCTGGAAAAGGTGAAACAGGCAGAGGAAGGACCATTGCAGATTGTGGTCAACAATTATGAATCAACCTGGCGGCTGGAAGAGGAAATCCGCAAGTTCAAGCCGGATCTGATTATTGCGGACGAGGCACACAAGCTGAAGGACGGTCAGTCGAGGCAGTCGAAAGCAATGCACCGGCTGGGTGACCATGCGAAGTTCAAACTGCTGCTCACAGGCACACTAATTTCAAACCGGGAAATCGATGTTTATTCGCAGTACCGCTTCGCCGATAGCCGTGTCTTTGGAAAGAGCTTCGTCCGTTTCCGAAACCACTATTTCACTATGGAAGGTTACGGCGGATATACGCCAGTGTTCCGTTCCTCCATGCAGGATGAGTTTCTGGAAAAGCTTCACTCCATCGCGTTCCGCGTCACAAAAGCGGGGTGCCTTGACCTTCCGGGCATTACGGAAGAAGTAAGGACTGTGGAGTTGGAAAAGCCGGCTATGAAGATTTATCGGGAATTGGAAAAACAGTCGTACACGGAGCTTTCCGAAGAAAGCACAGTGTCTGCGACAAACGTGTTGACAAAGCTGCTCCGTCTCTCCCAGGCAACGGGAGGGTTCCTTACGGATGATGAGGGCAGGAAGAAGCGGATCAGCACGGCAAAGCTGGATGCTCTTTCGGACATCATTGATTCGGTGATGGAAGAGGGCAAGAAGCTGGTGGTGATGGCCCGGTTCGTGGCCGAGATGGATGAAATCGAGAAGCTCCTGGATAAGAAGCACATCGGCTATGCGGTGATCCGCGGCGGTGTGAAGGACAGGCAGCAGGAGGTTGACCGGTTCCAGAATGAGCCTGAGTGCTGTGTGTTCCTTGGGCAGATTGCGGCAGCAGGGCTCGGAGTCACACTGACAGCCGCAAGCACGATGGTCTTTTACTCGCTGGATTACAGCATGAGTAACCACGACCAGGCGAAAGCCAGAATCCACAGGGTATCACAGAAGGAGGACTGTCACTATATCTACCTCCAAGCGAAGGGAACCGTGGATGCAAAAGTTTTGAAGTCTCTCCGGGATAAAGCCGACCTTGCATCATTGCTGGTCGATGAATACCGGCAGGGCAGGAACCCGTTTTCAGTGTAGCAGAAAGGATGATTTTATGGACTATGAACAGGAATGGCCGGTATATGAGGAACCGGCAGCGCAGGAGGAGCCTGCAGAAGCGGTAACTCCCACAGCCAGTGCGATGTATGAGCTGGCGGAACGCTATAAAGCCCTGCGTGACGAAAAGAAAAAGGCGGAGGAATATCTCAAAGAGGTGACCGCCGACAAGGATCAGGCAGAGAGGCAGCTTTTTGACCTGATGATACAGACAGAGACGGAGAACTTCACCCGCAAGGGTACACGGTTCTCGGTAAGCATAAAGACCCGTGCATCTGCCAAAGGCGGCTGTAAGGAAGAACTGTTCGCGGCTCTCCGCGCACACGGTTATGGCGACCTGGTTGTCGAAACCGTAAACGCAAACTCGCTGACCAGTCTGGTCAAGGAGCTGAAGGAAGCCAACGACCAGGAGGTACCCGGCTGGATTGCCGATGTGGTCAATCTGTATGACCAGTCCAACGTCTCTGTGACGAAGTCCACGAGGAAGAGCTGATCCGTATACACACTGAAACAATGAAAACGTAGATACACTGAATACTCTGAAACACTGTAGTTTATGCCTTGTTATATAAACTAATCAAATATA
>JAJBVF010000539.1 GCA_020859965.1 Clostridiales bacterium | reverse complement strand
GCCATGGACCAGGTGGAATTTACGGAAGTGACCGATGATTTTGTCCCTCCGGTCCTGGGAAAACAGGATGTCGTGATTGACGGGCTGTTTGGCTCCGGGCTGAACCGTCCGCTGACAGGTGGATTTGCCGGAGTAGTCGCTTATATTAACCAATCAGAGGCTACGGTGGTATCGATTGACATTCCTTCCGGACTCTTCGGGGAAGACAACTGGACGAATGAGCAGCAGGCGATCATTCAGGCGGAGCTGACCCTGACGTTCGGGTTTCCCAAATTAGCCTTCCTTCTACCGGAGAATGCTGCATTTACCGGAGAATGGAAAGTACTGGATATCGGAATCCATCCGGATATTGTCAGGGAAACCTCCACGCCTTACAGCATGGTTACAGAAGAAGATATCGCACAGGTGTTCCGGCCCAGGCCTAAATTTGCCCACAAAGGGACCTTCGGGCATGCCCTTTTAATTGCCGGAAGCCGGGGGAAACTGGGTTCTTCTGTCCTTTCCGCCAAAGCCTGCTTACGGACAGGGGCAGGACTGATCACAGTACATACTCCCCAATGCGGAGAAGTGGTTTTCCAGACTGCTTTTCCGGAAGCTATGCTGAATTTTGATCCGAACCAGGAGTTTTTTACTGCTCTGCCGGACCTGTCTTTCTATGATGTCATTGGAGTAGGACCCAGCATCGGGCAACGGCTGGAAACAGGAGCAGCCCTGGAGCGGCTACTACAGGGTACTTCCAAACCGATAGTAATGGATGCAGATGCCCTGAACATTATGGCATCCAACAAAGACCTGCTGCTACGGGTACCTCCCCGGAGTATTCTAACGCCTCATACCAAAGAATTTGACAGGCTGGCCGGAGACAGTGCGACGGGATATGAACGGCTGATGAAAGCGCAATCGTTTGCGCAACAATATAAAGTGTGTGTGGTACTGAAAGGAGCCTATACGGCTACGTGTACCCCCAGCGGAAAAGTCTTTTTCAACAGCACCGGAAATCCGGGCATGTCTACTGCCGGAAGCGGGGATGTGCTGACGGGAGTAATCCTGGGTCTTTTAAGCCAGGGGTATGAACCGGAAACGGCTGCTGTGGCAGGGGTATTCCTGCATGGAACAGCCTGAGACCTGGCTGAACAGGCTTACTAGGAAGAGAGTATGCTGGCAGGGGATCTGGTCAAAATGCTGGGAAAGGCTTATAAACAGATCCGGTAGATTCCCGTTCAGAACTTATTTCCGGCTTCCGTCCGGACAGATTCCGGGAGCCTTGTCTTTCACCATCCGGAAAACAAAATCCTCTGACAGATGAAAAACCGGCTACGGAATTGATTCTTAGAATTGTTTCCTAATAAAATATTTCATAGATTTGTACGATTGTTTATTGATTTAAACGAATGTTATCATATGAAGAATTTACTCCTTATAGCCAGTCTGCTTTGTAGTATACCCTTAATGGCGCAAACCAAAGTGGTGAAAAAGACTGCGACGAAAAGTAATAATTTCGGTATTACTTACTCTTTACCCAAAACCTCGTTAGTGGTAAATGTTGAGGTTACCCAGGTGACCTGTGAAACCGGTCCTTACTATAAATATGCAGAGAAATATTTAGGTGTCAAAGATGCCGTTACGGAAAATAAAGTCTACTATGAACTGGGTAAAGTAAACCTGATCAACAAAGGAATACCGGATCCGGATAACACCTACATCGTAGAGTTCAAGGCCGGAACCGTGGCTCCGTATGCCTGTCTGACAGAAGATGGTTTATTGTGTTCTATTAATGCAGAGTATACTCCGGAAAACAGACCGGAAGACACAATTGATCCGGCTCAGGTATCTTCTTCCGGCCTGACGAATGCCTCTGTGTTCTCGGAAGAATTACTGATGGCAGGCTCCACAGCCCGGGAAGCAGAAGTGGCAGCCAGACAGATCTACCGGATCCGTGAAAGCCGCCTGAATATCCTGACAGGGGAAGCGGATAATATTCCTCCGGATGGGGAAGCCATGAAATTAGTGATCCAGCAACTGGAAGAGCAGGAAAAGGCTTTGACCAGTTTGTTTACCGGTAACCTGGTGAAAGAGACGACCTATTATGATATAGACATTATTCCGTATGATAATATGGAAAGAGAGGTGCTGTTCCGTTTCTCCAACCTGTTGGGAATCCTTCCGGCAGATGACCTGGGCGGTATTCCGGTCTACCTGAACCTCAAAGCCACCGACCGTGCTGCGATCCTGGATCCTAAAGAGGCAGAGAAGAAAGAGCGCTCGTTAAAAGGTGTGGTGTATAATATTCCGGGAAAGGCTTCCGTAGAAATCCTGATGAATAAAAACACCCTCTATAAAGGAGAAGTCCAGATAGTACAATTCGGAAGTAAAGAAGGGCTGGCTCCTGTGATGTTTGAAGATAAAAGAGCCCCTGTAAAAGTGTATTTCTACCCCGAGACAGGAGCGATCAGGCAGATAATTCAATAATCAAACGTATACAAAAACACTAAAAACACATGTTCAAAAATCATCCAAAAGGTTTATTGGCTGCAGCTTTAGCTAATATGGGAGAACGCTTTGGATTTTATACCATGATGGCTATCCTGGTATTATTCCTACAGGCAAAATTCGGTTTAAACGGTAAAGATGCAGGGCTGATCTATTCCGTATTCTATTTCTCAATCTACATTCTTGCGTTTGTCGGAGGGCTGATCGCTGACAAAACTAAAAATTACAAAGGAACGATCCTCACAGGATTGGTGATTATG
>JAJBVF010000504.1 GCA_020859965.1 Clostridiales bacterium | reverse complement strand
TGTGATAACTGCCCCGGTATAGTTCAGATTTCCCTCCAGCACATATTCCGCCCGGCCCTGCATCTTCCAGGCAAGGGAGGTGGCCATGCCATTGCTGCTGGTGATAGGCTTTTCCCCAATATTCATCATTACGGAAGAGCCTGTTCCATAGGTAGTTTTAACCATGCCGGGATCGTGACATCCCTGCCCGAACAACGCGCCGTGAGAATCCCCAAGCACTCCGCAGATCGGAACCGGCTCCGCGAACAGGCCGTCCATAGTCGTGTACCCGAAAAGACTGTCCGAATCACAGACTTCAGGAAGCATCGATTTCGACAATCCAAACAGATCACAAAGGTCTTCATCCCATGCAAGGGAGTGTATATTGAAAAGCTGAGTTCTGGACGCATTGGAGTAATCGGTTTTAAAGGCCTGCTCCCGGGTCAGTTTAAAAATAAGCCAGGAATCGATCGTGCCGAGGCAGATATCATCCGGATCGTCAATTTCTTCCCGGTTCGCATTTAAAAGCCACGCCATCTTGCAGGCAGGATAATAGGCAGACAAAGGAATCCCGGTCTTTTGGAAGATCTCGTCCGATCGGCCTGTCGCCATCACCCTTGCCTCCACATCTTTCGCCCGGCTGCACTGCCAGACGACGGCGTGGTCCATGGGTTCCCCTGTGCTCCGACGCCACATGCAGGAAGTTTCCCTTTGATTGCTGATGCCGATACACGACACCAGATCCGGGGACACTTCTGCCTCCTCCAGCAGCAAACGCGTTACTTCTATCACATTAGAAAGGATCTCGTTCAGATCGTGGGAGACCCATCCCTGTTCATTAATTATCTGCTCATGCGGCTTATCACACCGTGCAGCCAGTTTCCCGTCACCGTCAAGCAGCAGAGCCTTGGTGCCCTGCGTGCTCTGGTCAAGTCCGATCACATATGTGCCGGTCATTTTAACATCTCCTCCGCTTTTTTAGCAATGCCCTCCGGAGACATGCCGTAATAGGCAAACACTTCTCCGGATGTACCGGATACCACAGGTGCATCAGGAAGCGACATTACCGCCACCTGTTTCGGGCACTCCCGACAGATCACCTGGCAAACCATGGAGCCAAGGCCGCCGTACGGTGCATGCTCTTCCGCCGTTATCACAACTTTTGCTTTTTTTGCCTGATCGACCAGAGTCTCTTCATCCAGAGGTTTTACACAATACATGTCCAGCACTCCCGCGCTGATCCCGCGTTCCTTCAGAAGTTCCGCCGCGCTTTTCGCCGGAGCGACCAGCTCGCCGCAGGCTACGATCAGCACATCTCTGCCCTCCGAAATAACGGTCGCGTGGTTCATCTCAAAGGGAATATCATCTTCCGTATAAACATCCTCAACCGGATTTCTCCCGACACGAATATAGGCCGGGCTTTGGTCCAGAAGCAGCGCCTCGATCAGCTTTTCGGTCTGGAACCGGTCACTTGGCAGATATACCCTCATATTTGGGATTGCCGACATCGCCGCGATATCCTGAGCCGAGTGATGGCTCATACCCAGAGCACCGTAGCTGACACCGCCGCTGATTCCGATCAGGGTCGTGTTTGCATCGGAATAGGCGCAGTCGATCTTCGCCTGTTCATAACTCCTGGTTGACAGAAAACTGGCCGGCGAGACCGCAAAAGGCTTCTTTCCGCATTTGGCAAGCCCCGCTGAGATGCTCACCAGATTCTGTTCCGCGATACCGGTTTCGATAAACTGTTCCGGAAAATTCTCCGCAAACGGAGTCATGGATCCGCTTCCTCTGGAGTCGCTGCACAGTACTACGATATCTTTATCCTCTTTCGCATGCGCCATCAACACCTCACAGATGGCCTGCCTGTTTGGAATTTTATTCATACTCCGACCTCCTCTTCATGTGCTTTCAGATCTGCAATGATTGTTTCATATTCGTCCTGTGTCGGCACCTTATGATGCCATGCAGCCTTATTCTCCATCACAGAAGAACCGATGCCCTTTATCGTATTGGCGATAATAACAGTCGGAACTCCTTTGGTCTCCGATGCCTCATCAAAAGCTGCCTCCAGCTCATTCATATCGTGGCCGTTCACCTCGATGACATGCCATCCAAACGCTCCCCATCGCTCTGACTGATCATCCTGATGCATGATATCCTCCGTCGAACCTGAAATCTGCAGACGATTCCGGTCTACGACAGCGCAGAGGTTGTCCAGTTTGTAATGCCCGCCGGCCATGGCGCCTTCCCAGACAGATCCTTCGGCGAGCTCCCCATCTCCAAGGAGCGTATAGACCCGATAACTTCTGTGATCCATTTTCCCGGCCAAAGCCATGCCCACAGAAACCGGCAGGCCGTGTCCGAGAGAGCCGGAATTCATCTCAATACCGGGAAGTTTATTGTTCGGATGACCGATATATTGTGTGTTAAATTTAAAATATTGCTCCGTTACTTCCTCCAACGGGAAAAAACCTTTTTCCGCCAGAACGGCATAGTAACCTTCCATGGAGTGTCCCTTGCTCAGGATAAAACGGTCCCTGTCCGGATCATCCATGTTTTCAGGGGAAATGTTCATTTGTTTAAAATAGAGCTGGACCAGAATATCCATCTCACTCATATCGCCGCCGATATGTCCGGCCTTTCCGGCCATGATGATTTCAATAGTATCCCGGCGCAGCTTCCACGCCAGTTTTGTCAATTCCTCATTCGTATACATTTTTATTCACCTCGCAGATATGCTTTTACCTCTTCCTCGATCGGATCATAAA
>JAJBVF010000522.1 GCA_020859965.1 Clostridiales bacterium | reverse complement strand
GACATATACACATTTCTGAACAGAAAAGACGAGCAGAAAACAAAAAAGTTTCTGCTCGTCTTTTCACTGAGATTGATTTAAAACATCCGGAATACTCCGAACACCTTTCCAAGAATCTGCAGATCAGATACAATAATCGGCTCCATCGTATCATTTTCAGGCTGGAGACGAAAATGTCCTTTTTCTTTGTAAAAGGTCTTGACTGTAGCGGAATCTTCTATCAGAGCAACGACCATATCGCCATTTGCGGCGGTTGACTGCTGTCGGACAAGCACACAGTCACCGTTTAAGATTCCGGCATTGATCATACTGTCTCCCTTCACCCGAAGCAAAAAACATGGATCGTTTGGCATATATTCTGCCGGAATAGGAAAATAATTTTCGATATTCTGTTCTGCAAGAATAGGCTGACCAGCGGCTACCGTGCCGACAATCGGTACATTTACCACTTCACGGCGCAGAAGCTGGAAAGACTCATCCAGGATTTCGATCGCACGTGGTTTTGTCGGATCCCTGCGAATATATCCATTCCTTTCCAATGATTCCAGATGGGAATGGACGGAAGAAGTGGATTTCAGATGAACCGCCTGACAGATTTCACGTACTGCAGGCGGGAAGCCGCGTTCAAGTATCTCTTTTTTTATATATTCTAAAATTTCCTCCTGCTTTGGGGTAATCGTTCCCGGCATAACAGTACCTCCCGTACATATGTTTTGTTTAGTATAGCACATAAACCGGGAAAAGGCAAACAAATGTTTCGCTGTTGTGTCTAAGCGAGCGCTTTGCGAAGCAGAGGATACAGAACGGATGCTATAATCAGCCCACTTATACCCTGCACGATATTGGATGGAACGCTTGCTATCGCGGCTGGAAATCCATAAAGAAAAATTTCGCACAGACAATAACCCAGAGCTACAAAAATAATGTCAATGATTCCGCAGAATGCAACGGCTGCCTGAGGATGCAGATGAGTTCCCAGATGTCCATGATAAAGCTGACTGCTGCAGAAGGCAATAAGTCCTTTGATAGCAAAGGTAATGGGAACATAAATGAAATATCCGCCCAGGAGATCAGCCAGGGCAGAACCAATCCCGGCCGCCAGAAGTGCACTGACCGGGTCAAGAAAAACACCGCACAGAATCACGAGAGCGTCGCCTGGATGAATATAGCCCTGAGTACCATAGATTGGAATACGGATGGACATAGTGGCTACACAGGTGAGAGCCGCGAACAGAGCGGCGAGGACCAGTTTTTTCGTTGCATTTTTGTTCATTAGTAATGACTCCTTTCCTGTTAACTGGAAGCAATTGTAACGAACAAATGGCATGATTAAAATATCCAAATCCTGGATAATTAATCATACCAGTTTAGCATATGAATAAAAATATTTTAGATGAAATTCATTGGAAGGTGTGCTTTATGCATTCCTTTGTACCTGTTTTACAGAAGATTCTCATCATAAACAGCCCGTGATCCGCCGACAAATTTATACCGCGTGCGGGCGCAAACAACGTGAGCTGCGCCGATCGTTTTCTGCGTGATCCTCACAGGAACAGCGACTTCCCTCAAATGCATCCCAATCAGGGTGTCACCGATGTCCATTCCCGCGTGCGCGCGGATGTGCTCGACCGCTACGGGATCGGTAAAATGACGATAAGCAGCGGTGGCGAAAGAACCGCCTGCTTTTGGCTGCGGGATGACGTTTACGGGATCATATCCATATTTTTCTGCGGCGGTTCGTTCCAGAATCAAAGCGCGGTTTAAGTGTTCGCAGCACTGCGCGGCGAGAAAGATGCCTCTTTCCTGCACAGCCTGATAAATTCCGGAAAATACAGCTTCCGCCATCTGCGGACTGGAATAAGAGCCGATTCGCTCGCCACTTACTTCACTGGTCGAGCATCCTGTTATAAGAAGCTCACCATCATGGAGCTTTGCGATATCCAGTAATTCTGATGCGGCACGGTATGCCTCCTGACTTAATTCAAAAAGTTTTTCCTGCGTCTCTTCGGTCATGTTTAATCCATTTACTGACATTTGATCATTCCTCCTCAAGTCAAATTTCCTGTATGATAGAGCCCGTGATGCGGGCAGGTGGCCGGATGGATTGTGTTGTAAAACACTGCAGGCTTTATCATAAGCAGGTTTTTGGATAATTGTCAAGAGGGCAGAGCGGTGAAATTGATGAAATATGGAAACTGGGCAATCTGGCGAAAGAGGTTAAGCTTACGTTGACATTTCCATATAAATAGGATATAAAAGAAAAGGTGAAGTAACCTTGGATGAAAAAGGTTGCGTTATGCCAAATGGCTGATACCATTCGGATTGTTATTATGTACTTACAAATTTATAAAACGGAGGCAGTGTGACGGATATGGAGATGAAAGAAATGAAGCCAATCAAGGAAGGTAAGGTTCGCGAAATCTATGACAATGGAGACAGTCTGATCATGGTTGCGACAGATCGGATCAGCTGTTTTGATGTGATCCTGAATAATGCAGTGTCGAAAAAAGGCACGGTACTGACACAGATGTCCAGATTCTGGTTTGATATGACCAGGGATATTTTGCCAAACCACATGATTTCTGTAGATGTAAATGACATGCCGGAGTTTTTCCGGAAACCGGAATTTGACGGCAACAGTATGATGTGCCGGAAACTGAATATGCTTCCAATCGAATGCATTGTTCGCGGCTATATCACTGGCAGCGGCTGGGCAAGTTATCAGAAAAACGGCACCGTATGCGGCATTACAC
>JAJBVF010000498.1 GCA_020859965.1 Clostridiales bacterium | reverse complement strand
TCGTATTCCTTCCCACCTTCCTGTTGTATATTCTCCTCTCGGAGAAAATTATATCCGGTATCACCGGTGGAGGTGTCAAGGGCTGATCTCACTGAAATATGTCGTCAAAGCCATCTTCATGGAAAAAGATTTTTAAAAACATTAATTTCAAACGTTTTTCTGTGACCGTTCACAGGGAAGCGGGATATGAGGGAGAACTTGTTTCAATGTGTTATGGGACTACTGCTTCTAAAAATGATATCCTGATCGAACAGATCTGCGATGTACAGTATTATGAGAATCATGGAGAATTTCATTTTAAGGGAGAAAACCATGATTTCTGGGAATTGCAGTATGTCGATAAAGGGGAAGCCGAAGTGATCACATGCGATGGATTACATACGTTAAACCGGGGACAGGCGATTTTTCATAAGCCTAAGGAAGATTATACAATTGTGGCGGCAAAGAACAGTGTTCCTAATATGGCTTCGGTTTCTTTTGTGTGTCATTCTCCGGCAATGCAGTTTTTCGAAAAACGCATTCTGATGCTGTCGGATACCGAAAGAGGGCTTTTGGAAGAACTGATCGCGGAGAGCCGGCGCTGCAGTTCAAACAGACCGGGCAATCTGCAATCTGCAAATGCTGAAAAAGTACCGGATGAGGTGTTTGGCGCGCAGCAGCTGATCCGCATTTATCTCGAACAGATTCTGATTTCGCTGGTCCGCCGTTATACGCTTCCGCAGCTTTCCTCCATCATTCCATATACGGAATCTCAGCCTTTGAACGAGACCTACAGCAAAATTCTTTTTTATCTGGAAGAACATATTCGGGGGACTGTATCCGTCCGGGAAATCTGCCATGATAATCTGATCGGGCGCTCCCAGCTGCAGGCATTGTTTCAGGAGCAAAACGGCTGTGGAGTCATCCATTTTTTTCAACAGATGAAAGTTGAATATGCGAAACAACTGATCTGCGAAAAACAGATGAACTTTACACAGATATCAGAATTTCTCGGTTATTCATCGGTTCACTATTTTTCCAGACAATTTAAAGTCATTGCTAAAATGACGCCTTCCGAATACGCGGATTCCATCGTGGCTGGTTTGCAGCGGGCTTAAGAAGGCAGAAAAGACAACAGAGGAAAAAAGGTATGATTAAATTTGGAACGGGCGGCTGGCGAGCCGTGATCGGAGATGAATTTACGCGGGCGAATATCCAGCTGCTCGCAAAAGCAATGTCTGATAAAATGAAAGCGGAGCATGTAGAGAAGGAAGGTATTGTGATCGGTTATGACAGGCGCTTTCTTTCAAAAGAGGCGGTAAAATGGGCGTGTGAAGGGTTCGCAGCCGAAGGGATTTCTGTACTGTTTGTGAATCGTTCCTCACCGACACCGCTGATCATGTATTATGTGGAAAAGCACAGCATGCACTATGGCATGATGGTGACGGCCAGTCATAATCCGGCGATTTACAACGGGTTCAAGGTATTTACCTATGGAGGCCGCGATGCGAATGAAGAACAGACCCTTGATATTGAAACATATGCAACAGCGATAGAAGCATCAGGAGAACCAATCTCATATATCGATTACGCGGATGTCAAAGCACAAGGGCTGGTGAAGGAATTCAATCCGATCAATGAATATCTGGACAACATCATCGCGCATATTGATATGAAAGCGATCCGGGACAGCGGCCTGCATGTAGTGTTGGATCCGATGTATGGTGTGAGCCAGGTGGCGTTGAAAACAATTCTCTTAACGGCGCGCTGCGAGATCGATCTGATCCATGAGGCTCATGATACGCTGTTTGGACGTCGTATGCCCGCTCCGAGTGAGGAATCATTAAGTGAGCTTTGCACTTACGTGCGAGAGATGGAATGTGACCTTGGAATTGCGACAGATGGGGATGCGGACCGCCTTGGTGTGATCGATGATACCGGGAAATACCTGCAGGCGAATGACATTCTGGTATTGCTTTATTATTATCTTTTAAAATACAAGGGCTGGCGGGGACCGGTGGTGCGTAATGTAGCGACAACCCATGTCCTGGATCGGATGGCTGCTTCGTTCGGTGAGAAATGCTATGAGGTGCCGGTCGGATTTAAGCATATCTCTTCCAAAATGGAAGAGAGCGGCGCCATTCTGGGAGGTGAGTCATCAGGCGGTCTGACTGTTCGCGGACATATCAATGGGAAAGACGGTATCTATGCGGCGATGCTGCTGATCGAAATGGTCGCTGTCACAGGGAAAAAGCTCTCTGAGCTTTCGCGTGAGATCAAAGATAAATATGGAGAAACCTGTATGCTGGAGTATTCGTTTTCCTTTTCTCCCCGACGGAAAGAAGAGCTGAGGTCGCTGCTTTTTATGGACATGCAGCTTCCGGATCTTGAGGAGCCGATTGATCACGTTTCCTATCTGGATGGCGTAAAAGTCTATTTCAAAAATGGTGGGTGGATCATTGCCCGTTTTTCCGGAACGGAGCCGCTTCTTCGAATCTTTTGTGAGATGGAGTCACGCGAAGAGGGCCAAAAGCAGTGCGACAAATTTCGAGAATTACTGGATTTATAGACAGAAAAAAGACCGCTTACACAAGCGGTCTTCTGTGTGGAGATAGGGGGACTCGAACCCCTGACCTATGCGTTGCGAACGCATCGCTCTCCCAGCTGAGCTATATCCCCATAAGCTGACTGTGATAATGATATTTTCACATATAAATAGAATACATGGAAGTAAGGAGGCTCGAACTCCTGACCTTTCGCGTGTGAGGCGAACGCTCA
>JAJBVF010000552.1 GCA_020859965.1 Clostridiales bacterium | reverse complement strand
AATGAATTGAAAAAAATAGCGAGTTTTACCGTAGACCACATCCGTCTCCAGCCTGGGCTTTACGTATCAAGAAAAGACTCGGTCGGTTCTGAGACCATTACCACCTTTGACATCCGTATGACTAAGCCAAATGAAGAACCAGTGATGAACACTGCAGAAATGCACACAATCGAACACCTTGGTGCCACCTTCCTTCGTAATCATGCTTCTTATGCGGATCGCACAATTTATTTCGGGCCGATGGGCTGCCGGACCGGCTTTTATCTGTTGCTTGCCGGAGATTATTCATCGGCGGATATCGTGTCGCTGATGAAAGAGATGTTTGCTTTTATCCGGGATTTTCGTGGTGAGGTGCCAGGCGCTAAGCCCCAGGACTGCGGTAATTATCTGGATATGAATCTTCCTATGGCAAACTACCTCGCAGACAGATACCTGCGTGAGGTACTTGATGACATCACACCCGAACGCCTTAATTATCCGGACTGAGCAAAGACCGAAGCTGCCGTAAAAGAGAAATATTTACGGCAGCTTCTGAATACTCAGATTGGATATACTTTTAAATAATAATCTTTAATAAAACGAATCAGTTCTTCTTCTCCCCGCTCATCGAGAATCCGAAGCATCCCGTGAAGCTCTTTTTTGGTCTGCGGATGCATCAGATAATGCCCCATCCCTTTTTCAAAATATGCCAGCGAATCATGCTGTGTATAACTGTTTTTATTATAATTTTTGGATGCCGCGATGCGATCCATCAACATTTCCGCTACATATTTGCGGGGCATCTGCACCGCCTGCAGCGGATAAGGTGCGCCAAGTTTTATGTCATCAGTCAAAGAGCCTGTGACCGGCGCATTTTCCCCGCCTCCGGCTGTTTTCTGCGCCCCAGGCTGTTTTTCCGCTGGCAGCCGGTAATCCAACCAATATTCAAAATGATGACGGTTGCGTCCTTTGTGGTGCATCCAGGCTTCCGAATACCCTTTATCACGGCGCTCTCCATTATTCGGACTGCTTTTCCCATCCTCATAGTAACGGAAGCCTTCAAAAAGCTCCGCTGGAAGATATTTGGACAGATCATGTGTCAGGCCCTGCCGATACAATCCGATCCGGAAACATCCCTTCATTACCAGAATCTTATGCTCCGTGATGGTTTTCAGATGTCCTTTTGCTTTTGGCCAGGTCATTCTGGCTTTTTTCGTATGACTTTTTAAGTGTTTTGACTGACTCATCTTTTCTTCCTTCCAATAACACAACAGTCCTGGGGGTTACAGAAAAACTCCTGCGGGTACCGAGATTTTCCTGCTGTCCGGATGGAGTGAAGCTTTCCGTCTGAAAAGTATCCATCACACGAAACCAGGAATACGATTCCGGAAGAATCGGCAAAGCGAACTGCTGCTCTTCCCAATGAAAATTCCATGCGATATAAAGGAATCCTACTTCTCCCACGTAAGATCCGGAATACATACATCCAAAATGAAGATGAGATGAATTCAGATCTCCGAACCATGCACGCTCTCCATGATAGGAAAGATCCGGATAGCCGCTTGAAAGATAATCCGAGCACTGCGGCTCTGCTTTCTGGTGCAGTACAGGATGCCCTTTGCGATAGCTGATCAGCTGCTGAACAAATCCGGTCAATTCACGCGCTGACTTTGAACGGCTCCAGTCCAGCCAGGTCAGTTCACTGTCATGGCACCATGGATTATTATTTCCCAATTGAGAGTTTCCAAACTCATCTCCGGCAAGAAGCATCGGGATCCCTTGTGAAAGAAGGAGCATTGCATAAGCGTTTTTGCGCTGCCGCATCCGAAGCTGCGAGATCAGCCGCTTGCTGCTCGGTCCTTCCTTGCCGCAATTCCAGCTGAAATTGGAGTCTGATCCGTCACGTCCCATCTCGTCATTTGCTTCATTGTGCTTCTCATTATAGGAAACAAGATCCATCAGGGTAAAACCATCATGATTCGTCACGTAGTTAATCTGTGCATAGCCGGAGGGATTCAGGCGTGTCCGCCAGGCAAATGCCTCCAGAAGCCCCGTATCCCCTTTGAGAAGTCTACGGGCATCATTCATGAATCCATCATCTGACCGGGCAAGCAGCTGTGCCTTCCCGCCGGTATTTCCATCTGATCGTTCCGAGGGATACCAGCCGCAGATCAGTTTCCGCGTAGAAAACAAAGGCAGACGTGCCAGTTCCCCTGCGAGGTTGTCTCTGCCAACGAGCGAAAATCCATCTACATGATACTCATCGGCCCAGTAATTCAGGCATTCACAGATCATGCCGATATCAGCAGACTCATCAAAAGCAAATTCCAGAATCACCTCAATTCCATTTACATGAAATTCCCTGATCATATCCTTAAATTCCACATCCGGTCGGTCAGAAAACGCATAAGATGCCTTTGGCGCAAAATAAAACCCCTTCCCGTATCCCCAGAAATTTTTCTGAATTACCTGTTCCCGCGGCAACGCATCCAGTGCGTGTGCCGCCGCTTCCTGCTGGGTCAGCGGCGAACCGGATGGAGCAGAAGGCAGACTGACTTCCGGAAACTCATAAACCGGCATCAGCTTCACCTGATTCACACCAAGTGATTTCAAATAAGCTGCTTTATGCTTCAGTCCGGCAAATGTTCCTTTCTGGCGCACACCGGAATTTTTATGCATCGTAAACCCCCGGACATGCAGGTGATACATGATAATTTCATGAAAAGGGATCTGCAAACGACGGTCCCCGTCCCATCGCTAGTTTCCCGTAACAAACTCACCACG
>JAJBVF010000358.1 GCA_020859965.1 Clostridiales bacterium | reverse complement strand
TATAACTCAGGTCAGGTTGATATAGAACTCGCCTCACTGACCTAAGTCATACTCCAGCGGTGTGACACCCTGGAATCCAGGGACACGGCCGGTATCGCAGCCCGCGCAAACAGTCATTTCCTCCAGGAAAGCGGAGACTGTCTGCACGCCAACGCCGCAGGAAAACACAAGCACCAGATCCGCCGCTTTGATCTCATCCATGTACGGCTCCAGGCGAAGCTTCATATTCTCCGGATTGCAGATGTAGTCGGTCGTGATGCATCCGGTCACATTTCCGGAAGCTTTCAGTTCTTTCTGAAGCGCTTCGGCCTCATCAAGCGGAAAATACACTTCGCGGCATCCATGACAGTTGATCATGAAAACCTTCTTCCCGTCAGTCAGGGAGCAAATGGTTTCTTTTGATTTTAATTCGGTAATCAGCATATCACTTCATCCCCCTTACTGCAGTTTTCCCGGCTTTGATCTTTGCCACCAGCGGGATCTTGGAGGAACAGATGTACTCACAGCAGCGGCATTCCAGACAATCCATGACATGCTTATCCTTCATACCCTGCCAGTTTTCCTCATCCGCATATTTCGCAAAATAGAGAGGTGACAGCTCCATCGGACAGACATCCATGCAGCGTCCACATTTGATACACGCCTGCTCTGCCGTATGATCGGTATCCACCGCGATGATTCCGTTGGAACCCTTCATGATCGGCACATTCAGATCCGAAAGGACAAATCCCATCATCGGACCGCCTGCCTTGTATGTAATCTCGCTCTTTGCGGAATCGTCCACGCCGCCGCAGTAGTCGACCAGATCCTTTGTATTGGTACCGATCTTTACAAGATAATTGCCCGGATTCTTCAGGCGCTCGCCCGTCACCGTCACCGCAC
The DNA here is from genome assembly GCA_020859965.1 of Clostridiales bacterium. GTDB lineage: Bacteria > Bacillota > Clostridia > Lachnospirales > Lachnospiraceae > Choladousia. The sequence goes on along the minus strand of JAJBVF010000358.1, from coordinate 1,882 downwards.
GGTCAATCAGCGGCATACCCTTCTGAATCGCGTCAGAAATCGCTTTCGCAGTGCTGACATTGCTGACCACGCAGCCCACATCTGCCGGAAGGCCGCCGCTCGGCACCTGGCGCTTCACCACGCGCTTGATCAGCATTTTCTCTGCGCCCTGTGGGTATTTTGTCTTCGCGACTACCACATCCAGATTGTCATAATCTGCTACTTTAGCCTGCATCACCTCGATCGCATCCGGCTTATTGTCCTCGATAACGATCAGACCCTTTTCGGCTCCCACCGTTTTCACGATCGCCCGAAGGCCGAATACTACGTCATCCGCAAACTCCAGCAGCACCCGGTGATCCGCGGTAAGAAGCGGCTCGCACTCACAGCCATTCAGCAGTACGGTATCTACCGGCTTCGCAGGCTTTAATTTCACGGAGGTCGGGAATCCCGCACCGCCCATGCCGACGATACCGGCTTCCTTTACGATAGCCACGATCTCATCCGGCGTCAGCTCCTCCAGAGAGCCATGCGGCTGTACGGATTCATCCAGCGTATTTTTCCCGTCCGAACGGATCACAACCGCCGGGCAGACGCCTCTTGTCGCGTGTCCGCGGTCTTCGATCGCAATGACCGTACCGCTGACGCTCGAATGCACCGGACTGCTGATAAAACCGGCCGCTTCGCCAATCTTCTGTCCGACCTTTACGGTATCGCCCACTGCCACGACCGGAGTCGCAGGAGCACCCGCGTGCATCGACAGCGGAATCGCCACAACCTCCGGATCCGGGAATTTCTGCAGAGGAATCTGCTCTGTAAATTCCTTCCGCTCCAGCGGATGAACGCCTCCATAGTAACCATCACACCGGTTTTCCCGGATGGATTTTACATAATTATTTACAAATTTGAAATCTGTCTTAGAGTAATCCCGGATCTGCACCGGCTGATTCAGGAATTCTTCCAGACGTCCCTGTTTCTCCAGCCGTCTGTAAATCTTCTCCCATGCGCAGTCTTTGTTCGGGTCTACCTCACACTTTCCATTCTTCGCGCCGCCGCACTGCCCGTTCACCAGACTTTTTGAGCAGTCTACGATCGGACAGATACCGCCAGTGATATTCAGATAGCACTGCGCGCACGCATCGCACCTTTTCTCTGTCAGCGCCATGCCGTGATGTCCTGTGTAATTCAGCGAATCCGCAGCAGCCAGAACCGGCATATGATTCCCTGCTTCCAGATCCGCGATCGTCTGGACACCCAATCCGCAGGATACTACAACAATATTCTCCGTACCTTCAGGAATCATGCCCTGCAATTGACGTACCGTCTGCGTCTTATTGCACAGAAAATCGACCTTGATGCTTCCGGTGACTGTCTTTCCTTCTGCAGCCGCGATCTCTTCCAGCGCAGCGCAGTCCGGCTCATCCTCAGTCGTAAATTCCTTGAAGCATTTGTTGCAGGCAATCACAAACAGATGATCCGCATCCGACAATATGGATGCCAGCTCATCACGGCTTTTGAGCCTGTATTTGGTGTAGTCCTCCAAACGCTCACCTCCTTCGTTTATTTTTCGTAACTGTTCGATGTCTTTCAGTTACAGGACCTCTCTCACCCAGGGTAAGCTGACCGGTCAGAGAAAGCCCGTTTAACTTTTTTATTCTATCTCTTTAATGGGTATTTTTCAAGTAATTTTCGTGTCTTCATCCGGATTTCACATACGAAACTTTTTGTTAAACTCCCGCACGGTATCCCGATTCTCGAACAAAAACAGCCCTGCCAGCACCAGGATGCTAATGCCGGCGCAAAGGACGGAAGGGTATGGGATCTGCACGACACCAGTCAGCAGCAGGATGACCGGAATCAATCCGAAACCACAACATTGAACCAGATAGAACAGATACTCCTG
>JAJBVF010000397.1 GCA_020859965.1 Clostridiales bacterium | reverse complement strand
AGTATCGTTCATGGCTCGCGTGCCGTATTCTCTCTGATTTCTTCGGACGGACAGTTTCTCACAGACTGCGGTACAGCTCATAAACATGCCGGGCATTGATGCCGGACTCATATTTTTTCATTGCCTCCGTCCGTCCCGCGTCAGCCAGTTTTTTCATTTCCTGTCTGTGCCCGAGCGCGTACAGAAGCTGCCGCGCCAGATCCTCCGCATTTCCCGGTTCAAACAAAAGTCCGTTCTGTCCATGGCGAATCACCTCTGACGTGCCTCCGCTGTCAGAACCGATGACCAGATCGCCGGACATCATGGCCTCCACCGTCACCCGGCCGAAAGCCTCACAGCGCGAACACATACAATATATATCGCTCCGCTCATACAGCTTCGGCATGTCATTGCAATGTCCCAGAAACTCCACCTCATCCTCCACCCCGCAATCTGCGGCCAGGGCATACAGCTTCTCATACAGGTCCGGCTCACAGGCTCCCGCCAGCTTTACCCGGACGGTCAGTGAAGCCCTCTGCTTCAGAATGCCGACGGCCCGAATCAGTATATCCTGTCCTTTTCCGGGGTTGATCCTCCCGGCACATAAAATCAAGGGCACTTTCTCTTCAAATATCTTCTTTTCCGGTTTATAAAAGCGGTCTCCCGGAACGCCATTATAAATCAGCTGCAGCCTGTCCTGATCCAGTTCTCCCGCGTATTTTTGAAAAATAGCGCCGGAAATAGCGATCACTGCGTCCGAACGGCGAAACAGGCGGATGGCCTGTTTCCGGTTCCGGAACTCCATGTGAAAATCCTCCTCCATGAACTCGCGTATATGCCATACATGTCTGGCTCCGGTCAGACGGGCCACATACATTCCCATATAACAGGCGGAGGTATTCTCATGAATGATGGTTATTTTATTTCGTCTCACATACCGCGCCGCACGGAGGGACGCCAGACGCACAAATATCTCCTTAAACGGCATCTTCCATCTCTCCCGGCGCCCTGCGGACTGACGGATATTCCACGTATAGGAACAGCCCCGCATCTGCATAAAGGGGATCCCTTTTTCACGCAGAAGCCGCACTCCGTCCGCCGCGTCCGCCCGATCCGGCAGGATGATATGGGACTCGACTCCGTATTCACGCAAATGCCCGATCAGAACCACCAGGCTCTGAAAAGCTCCCGCCGAGAGCAGACCCGCGTTTTCCACAAATAAAACCCTGATTTTTCCGGTATCCATTTTTCCACCCTCTCGTATAACTGTGATTCGGGCAGCAAAAAGGTACGACGCTGCGGATGGATCCGCACTTTTTGTTCCCGAACATGTCCCCGTGCCTGTCTTTCCGTCTGCCCTGCCTCATTCATACGAAGGTTCCCGCCTGTATAAGACAAACGCAATATAAAAAACGGCCAGAGCCACCTTTGAAAGTGAAAACTGATATCTTACAAACGAAAAAGCGAGGGCATAAAACATAATGCAATATAATGCCATCCCTTTTCTGGTATATAATATGGTTGCTCTGCGATAGGCTGCCGCGGCAAATATTCCGAACAGAAACATTTCCACAATGATGCCCATCCACCGGCCGTCCACATAAAAACTCCAGAAGATGGACACATACGCGTTCGCCCTGATACTCTCCCCCGGCCAGACCCATTTTGTATCCGTCAGCTGAATCCAGTCATACAGCGTCTGAACCAGTTCCGGCATGGGTATCAGATTCAGGGAAGCATTCTTTATCACATAGAATAAAGCATACACCCAGCCAAATATGCCCGTCAATCCGTTTCCTCTCACCATCGCTTCGTCAATTTTCCCCGCCCATATTTCAAACATCTCCGGCGCCATGGCAAAATCAAGATACAGCGTTCTGAGGCTGGCACCTCTCGACAGGGACATGAGGACAAAAGCAATAATTCCGACTGCAATCAGAGGGGCAGCCAGTCTGACCATCTTCCGACGCTCCTCCCTGACACCTCCATATGAGCCGACAATGGGAACGACAATGAGATACAGAAAAAACAAAATCAGCGCCGTCCTGTTCGCGGAGGACAACATTCTGAGAAGCATATATATAACGGCCAGCAGCAACAGTACACGGTCTTTCCGTCCCTTCCACCAGTCAACCGCCACGACCGCGGGTACAGCAAAACCAACCGGCTGTACAACCAAGATAGATAATGCTTTCATGACCGGTGATAGGCCATTCTCATAATCTCCACTCTGAAGCAGTGTCTGGACACTCGAAAGGCTGAAAGAGTTCAGGCTTGCCGCTACGCCGGCCAGGTTCCTCAGCGCAACGGCAATCGACAGAATCAGCAGGACATAGGTAAGCCGGTACCGCAGGACATCTTCCTGACGTGAATGGAACCCGGATATCGGTCTTCCACCTGCAGTCAGACTGTACATGCCGGCAAATGTCTGATATACCAGGCAGCCCAGAACAAAACATACAATACCGGATGTAATCATGAGATATGTATGGTCGGACGGCAGGTACATGGTATACAGATGCAGCCCGGAGAGGAACAGAACCACAGCCCAGACGGAACAGAATACCGTCACGGGATTCATCACGATCCTGCTCCCCGCAATATACGCTGCGATTGCGCAAACAACACAAATAATAATCCCCGGCAACGGCATGCGCAGCCTCCCTCCTCATTTTACGGTCACGGTACACGGCCGACTATTTGTTGCCAAACAAAAACGCCAGCCTGTGACTCAGCGCCTGATTCATGTTTTTGTAATGAACCCTCCCTGAAAAACAGACTCTGCAT
>JAJBVF010000180.1 GCA_020859965.1 Clostridiales bacterium | reverse complement strand
GAGTCAAATACGTCTGCCAGCAGACGATTTTCCTCTTTCTGAATTCGCACGGCTTTTTTTCGCCGTGCCCGTTCGAGAGCTTCGCTCTCTCACTGTCCGGGCTGTCGCCCTATGAATTCAGAATGAGTCAAATACGTCTGCCAGCAGACGATTTTCCTCTTTCTGAATTCGCACGGCTTGTAGCTTTCGCTCAGATTATACACAAAAAATCAGAAAATGTAAATCAAATGAAAAAGCGTCAACATTTTATGACCCATATCTTCGCATAAAATATTGACGTTTTTTATAAAAATTGTGTTTTTCGTATGAATTTTTTATTTTTTCTCGATGTGATCCTGAATACAGGACGCCACTTCATCCTTCGGCAATCCCAGCACAAGTGAAAGTTCACCATACAACTCCTGCTCCGATGCGTTCAGATACCGCTCGTCCAGCGCCGTAATTTTTTTGCCAAGCGCAAGCCGCTCTTCTTTCCGCACATGCAGAGCCTTGATAATGCTGACCCAGACCCGGACGCTGCAGGTCATCAGCGCCTCCTTATAGCTGGCCTCCCGTCTCTTCTCATCCGGCACCTGCAGCTGTTCAATCTGCGGAATCTCGTCAATCAGCCGATGTGCCTCTTCCCGGGACATCACGCGTCGAATCACGGCTTTCGTACTGTCAGTCGGCAGATAGACTGTTCCTCTGGTATTCTGTACCGGCCGCATAATATAATAAAGCCGGTTTTTATCAGCCCCCGGAATATCAACAGGCGATATGTCCTGAATCTGACAAACGCCCTTGCTGCCATAGACAACATACTCTCCTTTTTCAAACATTTTATCACCCCTTCGGAAAAAATGCATCCTCGAAAACGTCACCGTAAACACATGTATTATAACACATTTTTCCCGAAATGTCAGTAAAAAAATTAAATTGTCTGTCTATTACCATATTTGACAGACTGTATCGGTATGTTGGCAACCAGTGCCGGCTCACTGCGCTCTCCTTCCGACGTTCCGGTCTGTATGATCCGGATATCCAGACCCTCCGTATCGATCTCAACGTATCTGGAGATCACCCTGATCATATCATCCCGAATCATCTCCACCACCTCCTGCGAACAGTTTACCCTGTCTGAAACAAGGAGAAGCTTCAGCCTGTCTTTCGCCAGATCACCGGAGCTTTTTTTCTGAAAAAAATTTCGAAATTGCACGGCTGCCTCCTCCTACTTTTTGCGAAAGCGGTTTCTCAGCTTTCCGAACATACCTTTTCTGTCTTCCAGATTTAAAAAATCCACCTCTTCTCCCAGTATCCGTCTGCTGATATTCATATAAGCCCGTCCGGGCAGACAGTCAGAACCTGCCAGCGGCTCACCGCGGTTTGTGGAAACTACAACGCTTTCATCATCCGGCACCGCACCGATCAGCGGGATCGCCAGTATCTCGCACACGTCCTCCACGGACATCATATCGCCGCGGCGAACCAGCTCCATTCTCAGGCGGTTGACAATCAATTCTGTGCGGCGGATCCCGTTCGTTTCCAGAAGACCGACGATTCGGTCCGCATCTCTGATGGCGGATACCTCCGGTGTCGTCACAACAATCGCGCGATCCGCTCCCGCAATCGCGTTTTTAAATCCCTGCTCTATGCCTGCCGGACAGTCCAGAAGACTATAGTCAAACTCCTCTCTCAGTTCGTCAGTCAGCTTCTTCATCTGCTCCGGCGTGACGGAAGACTTGTCCCTTGTCTGAGCGGACGGGAGCAGATACAGCTCAGAATATTTCCTGTCCCGGATCAATGCCTGACGGATACGGCAGTTTCCCTCCACCACGTCGACCAGATTATATACGATACGATTCTCCAGCCCCATCACCACATCCAGATTGCGAAGTCCGATGTCCGTATCAATCATAACGATCTTTTTTTTCATCTGTGCAAGGCCTGTCCCGATATTGGCCGTGGTCGTCGTTTTACCGACGCCGCCCTTGCCGGAGGTGATCACAATCACTTCACTCATGTTACATTGTCCTCCATCATCCTATACTTCCCTTTGACACCTATGATACCTGCGGGTTCCAAAGTCACAAATCGAACCGCAAACGCTCCGTTCATGACCTTCTGCCCCTGATATCATCATATCGGTTCTACGTATATCTCCCCGCCCTTCACCGTCGCAATCTGCGGTCTGGCGGCAACCGGGGCTTTTTCCCTGTGACGAATGATCTTTACTCTTGTTCTTTTCTCCGGAATCCGGGCGGTAATATCCCCGATCTGAAGCAATGACGGACTCATCTCGAGCGCCGCGACAAAACAGCTCTGATTCCCTGCGGCTCCTGCCCGGGCATTCCCCTGCAGCGTGCCGAGCACGATGACATTTCCCTGAGAAATGATTCTGGCTCCCGGGTTCACATCTCCGACGATCACGATACTGGACACACTCTCCAGCGTCTGACCGGAACGGAGGGTTCCTCTGTAGAACTCGCCGTTTTTTCCGGCTATGGAATCATAATATGTATCAATCTGCTTTTTAAACATGTCCGCATGGGCTTCTTCATTATCGACAACACAAATGACCGTAATATCCGTATGCGTTGTAATCGCCTCTACAATCCGGAAGATTTCCTCCTGCGTCAGCTCTCTTCCCTCAAAACCGACCGCCAGCTTCGCGTCCCGGAAAAACCGCGCGGAATCCTCAAATTTTTCAATAATGGCCTGCAGCAGATCGGCAAACGGCATCTCCGGATCCAGAAACAGCTGAATTCCGTATTTATTACTTTTGATAACGAC
>JAJBVF010000463.1 GCA_020859965.1 Clostridiales bacterium | reverse complement strand
AGAGGTAGAAAGAACTATGGCAAATCTGGATTTGACAAAGTACGGTATCAATGGTGTTACGGAAATCGTTCACAATCCTTCCTATGAGACACTGTTCGAGGAGGAGATGAAGCCGGAGCTTACCGGATATGACAAGGGTCAGGTTTCCGAACTCGGTGCAGTGAACGTTATGACAGGCGTTTACACCGGACGTTCCCCGAAAGATAAGTATATCGTCATGGATGAGAACTCAAAGGACACCGTATGGTGGACGACCGAGGGATACAAGAATGACAACCATCCGATGAGTGAAGAGACCTGGGCTGCTGTAAAGAAGATGGCACAGGAAGAGCTTTCCGGCAAGAGACTTTTTGTAGTTGATGCGTTCTGCGGCGCAAATAAAGACACCCGCATGGCGATCCGTTTCATGATGGAAGTGGCATGGCAGGCACACTTTGTTGAGAATATGTTTATCAAGCCGTCAGCAGAAGAGCTTGAGAACTTTGAGCCGGATTTCGTGGTTTATACCGCTTCCAAGGCGAAGGTTGACAATTATAAAGAACTGGGTCTGAATTCTGAGACCTGTGTAGCATTCAATATCACGAGCCGTGAGCAGGTGATCCTGAATACATGGTACGGCGGCGAGATGAAGAAGGGTATGTTCTCCATGATGAACTATTACCTGCCGCTGAAAGGCATCGCTGCTATGCACTGCTCCGCAAACACCGATATGAACGGTGAGAATACCGCGATCTTCTTCGGTCTGTCCGGTACAGGCAAGACCACCCTTTCTACCGATCCGAAGCGTCTGCTGATCGGTGATGACGAGCACGGCTGGGATGACAATGGCGTGTTCAACTTCGAGGGCGGTTGCTATGCGAAGGTTATCAACCTGGACAAAGAGTCAGAGCCGGATATCTACAATGCGATCAAGAGAAACGCTCTTCTTGAGAACGTGACCCTGGATGAGAACGGCAAGATTGACTTCGCTGACAAGAGCGTGACAGAGAATACCCGTGTATCCTACCCGATCGATCATATTGAGAATATCGTACGTCCGGTATCTTCCGCACCGGCTGCAAAGCAGGTGATCTTCCTGTCTGCAGATGCATTTGGCGTACTTCCGCCGGTATCGATCCTGACTCCGGAGCAGACACAGTACTACTTCCTGTCTGGTTTCACAGCAAAGCTTGCAGGTACAGAGCGCGGTATCACAGAGCCGACTCCGACCTTCTCCGCTTGCTTCGGTCAGGCATTCCTCGAGCTGCATCCGACCAAGTATGCGGAAGAGCTCGTTAAGAGAATGAAGAAGAGCGGTGCAAAGGCTTATCTGGTAAATACCGGATGGAACGGCACAGGCAAGCGTATCTCTATCAAGGATACCCGCGGCATCATTGATGCGATCCTGGATGGCTCTATCCTGAACGCACCGACGAAGAAGATTCCGTACTTTGATTTTGAAGTACCGACAGAGCTTCCGGGTGTAGATCCGGCAATCCTTGATCCGCGCGATACCTATGCGGATGCTTCCGAGTGGGAAGAGAAGGCAAAGGATCTTGCAAGCCGTTTCGTGAAGAACTTCGACAAGTATACGACCAACGAGGCTGGTAAATCACTCGTAGCTGCAGGTCCGCAGCTGTAAGACCCGAAAGTCTTGCATGGAGCCGGGGCGGTTTTGGCCGCTAAGCTCCTTTCCCGGCTCTGCAATCGAGTAGGAGACGGCTCGTATTCTCCTGCTCGTCTGCGCCGGCCGTAGACAGCAAAGCTGTCAGAATTCCATGCGTGGCCGTGTGCATTATAAGAAAAGAGGCACTCCGTACAATGGCAGTGCCTCTTTTTATTCCTTCCCTAAAAATCCATTGAATATTGCTGTGATTTGTGATATCCTTGGCTCTGTGTGGTGACTCTGAAACTGCTTTCCTTTCGCACATTCAGTCTGGCTGCGAATGAATCGAATGCAATTTTACTGTTCAAAAATGGTTTATGAAGGGGGAAATAGAAGGTGGCATTTTATGATACTGCCGTGAGATTTTCGGATCATATAATGGTAAAAGATGATCGGGAACAGGAGATTACATATGGAGAAATGGATGTTTTTGCCTCAAAGATGGGTAATCTCCTGAAAGCCCGGTCCATAGTCTTTTGCCTGTGCGAAAACAGTGTGGGTTCGGTTGTCGGGTATCTCTCTTTCCTGAAAAACAGGGTTGTACCCCTGTTGCTGGATCGTAAGATCGACCGGGAACTGTTTGCTCACCTGATAGAAGTTTATCGACCGGGATTCCTGTATTATCCATCAGATATGGAACAGGAGATGAAAAACAGATTTCCGGGATTTCTGGAATGCCGCAGGGAATATGATTATATTCTTGCGTACGATGCGGATACTGAGGCACCTGTTCTGTATGAAGAGCTGGGATTGCTTCTGACTACATCCGGTTCTACCGGAAGTCCCAAGTTTGTGCGCCAGAGTTATCAGAACATTCAATCCAATGCGGAGGCCATCGCCCGGTATCTGGAGCTGGACGATGCAGAACGACCGGTCACCACGTTGCCGATGAATTATACATACGGTCTTTCTGTGATCAACAGTCATGTGCAGGTGGGCGCTACGATTTTACTCACGGACAAGACGATGGTTATGAAGCAGTTCTGGGATTTTATGAAGAGAGAACATGCTACTTCATTTGCCGGAGTGCCTTTTACCTATGAACTTTTGAAAAAGGTGCGGTTTTTCAGGATGGATCTTCCGGATCTCCGTTATATGACACAGGCGGGGGGGAAGCTTTCTCC
>JAJBVF010000483.1 GCA_020859965.1 Clostridiales bacterium | reverse complement strand
GTACGACACTGGTTAATGCATTGAATAATTCGCTTTCAGATACGGATATTACTCTTTACCTGAATACAACGGCTACTTCTCTGGTGACTGATGAGAGCGGTGCTGTGACGGGTGTTCTCTGTGAAGATGCGGATGGAAATGAAGTGACCTTTACCGGTACAGCCGTTGTTCTGGCGACGGGCGGTTTTGGACAGAATAGTGAACTGCTTTCGGAAATCCGTCCGGATCTGGCAAATGCGATTACGGATGAAATTGCTCCGACCACAGGCGAAGGTCTTCTGATGGCGCAGGAGCTTGGAGCGGATACTGTAAATCTTGAAGATATTCAGCTGTTCCCGCATGTAATTGTTGGATACGGTCTTCTGACCCCGATGAATATGCCGGGTGGATTCAGTCCGGATGCGATTTTTGTAAATGAGAACGCAGAGCGCTTCGCTGCTGAAGGCTTTGAGATCTCAGACGCGATTCTGGAGCAGCCGGATGGTATGGCATACTGTATTTTCAATGAGGCGAATCTGAATGAGACCCTTGAAGGACTCGTGGATCTGGGATATGTGGTTTCCGGCGACACGGTAGAAGAGCTGGCGGAAAAGCTTGGCCTTGACGCGGAGACGCTGCAGGCAACGATCGACCAGTGGAATGCGGACTGTGACGCGGGGGCAGACAGCCTGTATGGACGTGAGGAAAACCTGAATAAGCTTGAGGGAACACTCTATGGCTACAATTTTGGCGTTGGCGCTCACTATTTCATGGGTGGAATTCTGATCAACGAGTACACGCAGGTAGTTGATACCAATGGAGATGCGATCACGGGTCTGTACGCAGCTGGCGAAGTGACTGGCGGTTTCCATGGAAATTACAGAGTAGATGGTTCCGGCACGGGAGATGCGTTTGTATTTGGCCGCCTTGCAGGAAAATATTCTGCGGAGTATGCGCTTGAGGATTAAAAACGATCGATTGATTCAATAGATGACCTCATGCGGCTGATAAGACAGTGGTCCTATCAGCCGCAGGGGTTGTTTTTTATATGATGACCATATATACTGGATATAAATCCTGACGGAAAGTCAGGCGAACATTTTGTTGCTGCTTAGATGTGTTTGTGTTTCCAGAGTCGTATAAAGTGAAAGGAGAAAGTGTAAATTATGGAAACAAAGAATATTCAGGAGTTTCTTGTCCTTGCTAAACTGGGAAGTTCTTATGCAGCGGCGGAAAAACTGTTTATTTCACAGTCCACTCTTGTGCGGCATATCCGGTCGATAGAGGAAGAATTTGGGGTACAGCTGTTTGAACGGACCAGAAGAGGCTTTTCCCTCAACACAAATGGAAAACTTTTTCTTCCCTATGCGGAGAAGATAGCGATGCTGCAGTCGCAGTGCTATCAGACGCTGCATCCGGAGGAAAAGACACCGGATGTCATCCGGATTGCCTCTGAAGGAAAGATCGTGGATCTCATCATTGCCTTTAAAAAAGAATATCCGGATTATATTATTGATTACCAGAAAATGGAGAATATTGAGATGGAGCTGCGTACGGGCGGTGTAGAAGTAGCTTTCCTTTCTACTATGACTTCTTCTCAGGAGGATCTGATCTCGATTCCATTTTATAAGGAAGAAGTGCTGGCTGTTCTGTATGAGGGACATCCGCTGGCCGGTCAGTCTTCTGTCCGCCTTGAAGAACTGAAGAATGAGAAGTTTGTCGCACTCTGTGAGGATATTGTTTCTGACGACACCTTTCTGGAACGCTACCGCCGATTGGGCTTTATGCGCAAACCATCCGTTTCGGTTCCGGTGGGCACTGATCTGATTCGTTTAGTGAAGGAAGGCCTTGGAATTGCTCTGATGCATGGAGACGCCGACACGACGCCGGAGTATCCCGGGCTGAAAGTGATTCCTCTGGAGCCGCGGATGCAGTATGAGATTCGAATGTGTTATCGCAGCGATGTGCCGCTTTCCAAAGCGGCAGAAGTTTTTGTGACTTTTGCGAAGCGCTGGAGGATTCATTCAAAAGATATGAATGTTTCTTTTGATGCAGTTTTATGAGACACTGCGAAGCACAAAGCAAAAAATGTTACCGGATGAAATGGCCGCTGTAAAGAAAAATACGGCGGCTTTTTTCTATGTGTACTGCGCGAACGGAAATTTGTTTCATTTAGTCATAATCTGCATAGATCTGAGGAAAAAAAGAATAGAACATTTCGCGCAAAGTGTAGTATGATTAATCTTATCAATCAGTATAAGAAGGGTGGAGCATATGAATTTACAGGAAAAACCATTTTATTTAACGGACGATCAGGTGCGCTGGGTGGAAGATACGCTTTCTTCTCTGACACAGGAGCAGAAGGTCGGCCAGCTGTTTTGCGTAATGGGACAGGATTTTGGGGCGGAAGAATTGAAAACACTGGTAAAGGATTACAATATCGGCGGTATCCTTTATCGTCCGGCACCGGCGGAGAATATCCGGAGCTGGTATGAGCCTCTGGATGAGGCGGCACGGGTGCCGCTTTTGAAAGCCGCGAATCTGGAGGAGGGCGGCACTGGTGGATTAAGCGATGGCACTTACTTTGGCTGGCCGATGACGGTTGCAGCTACTGATGATCTGAGTGTGATGGAGAAATTCGCGAAGGTGTGCGCGCTGGAAGGAGAATCAGTGGGTATCAACTGGACGTTTTCACCGGTCTGCGATCTGGATCTGAATTATCGGAATCCGATCACGAATGTGCGTACCTGCGGTTCGGATTTTGAGCGGGTAAAGAGCTTCTGCTCGCAGTCTGGC
>JAJBVF010000036.1 GCA_020859965.1 Clostridiales bacterium | reverse complement strand
CGTACGTTCGGTGCTGTGAGAGGACGGCGGTTAATCACCGCCTCCTACTCGATTTAATTTATCAGTTTTTTCAGTTTGTTTCTCTCTGCAGTACCATACTTCAGCGTGATCGTCCGTGCTTTTGCTTCAAACAAACCTGAGTAAGATACGCTCGGATTGATCACGAAGCTGAATCCCAGTGTCTCCCATGCAGAAGATACTCTGCTGTCCACTTTCGGCGCAAGTGCTGAAATCGTAGCGCTCGTCGCAGCGGAAGCAGAACTGGTAGATATAGAAGATATACCAGCCCTCGCTCTCCATTCGGCGGAAGATGAAGAGACTGCCACCTGCACCTACATTTACTACTACGATCATTCGCTGTGCGAGCTTCTGGTGCGCGAAGAGACCACCCCAACGGCAGACATGGGCACAGCACTTGTGTAGCTTATCCGCATTCACAATAAAACGTCTGAATGAAGAGGAAACGACTCATCTGCGCGTCACGGCAGCCAGTCCGGAATGGGAAGAACTCTCCCTGCTGATCCATCCGCTGGATATAACAGATCCGGCAGAAGAAGGGTAGCCTCATCCTGCCCCTGCGCATAATAGATTCTTCCACGTATATTCGGGGACATCTGCCTGATTCACTGCTTCGCAGGGAAAAAGAAAGGAGTGCGAATCTTATTTTGAGAAAAGAAAATACGGGCAACTCCCGGTTATTTTTTGTAGAATTTCTGATCGTACTGTTTTTCTTCCTGATCATTGGTACCGTTTGCCTGCGTATATTTGCTGCTTCGCACAAAATCACACAAAATGCGGATGCACTTGCGCACGCACAATCTTATGCCGCTTCCATCGCGGAGGTGCTTTCGTGAAGAAAACCACCGGCATTTCACTGATGCTCCTGATTTTCCTCTCCCTCTGCCTGATCACTTTCTCCCTGCTCTCGCTCTCCGGCGCATCCGCCGACCAGAATCTGAGCCAGAAAGCAGCGGACCGGACGACCGAATATTACGCGGCTGTCACGACGGCAAACGAAATACTGGACAAAATCGATTCACAGCTCGCCGCCGCATTAAAAGAATCCGCAGATTCCAAAAGCCCGGAACAGGCATACATGGAGGCATGTGAGAAACTCTCCGTTTCCGGCACAGAACTGACCTGGACGGAAAACTCCTCCGACACGCTCTAACAGATCACCTGCTGGAAAATCGTTTCCACACAGGAATGGTCCGCTGATACGAGCCAGAATCTATACCAGTTTACTGAATAAACTTTCTAAATGGGTACCTGCATACTGAGAGGCTGTACATTAGAAAACCATAAATATTTTTTATCATACACAGAGAGAATTTTAATCATGAGTACAGATATTACATCGTTTCTCACATCTGCTGTTTCAGCCGGAGCTTCCGATATTTTTCTTATCGCAGGCCTTCCGTGTCAGCACATACAAGCAGCGCGGTTCCCTCGCGGCTGTCATCCGCGTCATCTCCTTCGAGCTGCCAAAGCCGGAAGATCTTGGTATTCCGCCGATCGTTCTTTCCCTCGCCTCCGCGACCAAAGGACTGATTCTGGTCACCGATCCCGCCGGCAGCGGAAAATCTACCACACTCGCCTGCCTGGTCGATCGCATCAATTCTTCCCGAGCAGATCATATTATTACTCTGGAGGATCCGATCGAATTCCTGCATCGCCACAAAATGAGTATCGTCAGCCAGCGCGAAATCTCCTCCGACACAGACAATTATCTGAAAGCACTTCGCGCTTCTCTGCGGCAGAGTCCGGATGTGATCCTGCTCGGCGAAATGCGCGACTACGAGACCATCCAGACTGCCATGACCGCAGCAGAGACCGGACATCTCGTCCTCTCCAGCCTGCACACCATCGGTGCTGCCAACACCATCAGCCGTATCATTGATGTTTTCGAACCATCAGTAATATGATCCGCGACAACAAAATTCACCAGATAGAAGGCGTCATCTATACCTCCGCTAAAGAAGATATGATCTTCATGGACAACAGCCTGCTCAGTCTGTATAAAAAGGGAACAATCACAGCGGAAACTGCTTTACAATACTGTACAAACATAGAAATGATGAAGAAAAAACTGTAAAAACTGCTATATCTTACGGTTTCTGCGATACAATCCGGTGCACCAGAGGCTGCAGCCACGATCCAAACTTCAGACACAGCATACCAAGAAAAACAGCCATCACATAGCCGACCTTCGTATGCCAGACAATGCCTGCCACAAGTAAAATAACAACTGTGCGGATAATATAGACCCTGCGCATATATCGCTCGGCTGCGTCCTGCTCCATCTCCAGAGCCCGGTCAATGGATCGGTACAGATGAACCGACAGAAGTATTGATGTCGCCACTCCAATCCACAGACCTGTGGAAAAAGAAACCTCACTGCTTCGAAACTGTCGATGAAAGTACACTACAATGAAAAAAAGTCCCTGTATAATAATTCCCGATAAAAGAATGCCCGCCAGGATTTCAGACAGCTTTTCATTTATCTTTCCGTCCGTATTCCTGTTCATAATTTCTTTCATCCCTCTTTCTGTCTCTTCATCCGTCTTTCATTTCCATAATAATCATACCTATCATAGAAGAATTTTCCATATCTGTAAAGAAAATTCTGTATCCGATTCCTTTCATTTTCGAAACCAGATCCAGCCTTAGGAACAATTCCTGTGCAGTTACTGAACTTCCTTCCAGATCTCCCTGACCAGAAGAAGCGCAACCGGACCAAGTATTACACACGCCGTACCAAACAGATACAGCCCGGCAT
>JAJBVF010000318.1 GCA_020859965.1 Clostridiales bacterium | reverse complement strand
TACAAAAGCCGCCACCACACCGGCCAGCATCTTCGAACCTGTATGATTGCAGACCACCTTAGGGCATTTTACCGGGGAAACTTTCTTTTGTCCCGCATCCTGCGCTGCTTTATTCGTCCGCTTTAAAGAGCACGGAGACTCCTCTCTCTCCAGTGCAGAGCAGAGCAGATTATTTGTCGTTGTCTTTCCATTCGTGCCGCAGACCACAAAAATCTTTTCCCGCACCTGCGAAGAGAGATCCTTTAAAATATCCGGATCAATCCTTAATGCGATTTTTCCGGCAAACGTCACCCCCTGTCTGCCGGAAAATCTGCATGCGGTACTCACGATCTTTGCCGTCCAGATGGCAATCAACCTTCGTACTCTCAATTATTTCTCCTCGTCTGATTCCTCTTCCTGTTTCCTGTTGAGCTCTTCCTCTTCCGCGGATGATCCTTCCGTCTCTTCCGCCGTTTCTGCCGGATTCTTATTCTCAGCATCTTCGCTCAGTATTTCTGCAGTATCTGTATTACCGGACTCTGCATTCTGCGCTTCTGCTGCATCCAGGCTCTTATCTGTCGTATTTTGATTCGCATCCGCACTCTGTGGCTGTGCACTTCCTACCTTAGAAATACTTGCAACTTTATCTTCAATCTTATCTTCATCATCCGAGTCCAGATTCATCAGCTTCACACCGCTGGTCACACGGCCATAAACCGAAATATCCTCGCAGGACATCTGGATCAGAATGCCCGCCGCGCTGATCATCATGATCTCACTGTCACGGTTAAACGCCTTCGCTCCGACTACATTGCCGGTCTTTTCCGTGATCTTATAACATTTCACGCCTTTTCCGCCGCGGTTCTGCGCAGTAAATTCATCAATCGCGGTCAACTTGCCCATGCCTTTTTCCGATGCGATCAGCAGATATTCTCCCTGCACATCCAGCTGCATGGCTACCACTTCATCACCGTCCGTCAGAGACATGCCGATCACACCCATGGAAGTGCGGCCGGTGCTTCTGACATCCGTCTCATGGAAGCGGATACACTGTCCGTATTTTGTCACAAGAAGGATGTCCCTCTTATTATTTGTAAACTTCACCTCAATTAATTCGTCATCCTCGCGGAGAGTAATGGCAGCGAGACCAGATTTTCTCACGAATGCGTAATCCGTAAGCGGCGTCTTTTTGACAATGCCGTTTTTGGTCGCCATAAACAGATAATCTTCATCTCTGTACTCCCGGATTGGAATCAGAGCGGTAATCTTCTCGCCCGGCTGCAGCTGCAGCAGATTGATGATTGCCGTGCCGCGCGCCGTCCTGCTCGCTTCCGGAATCTCATACGCTTTCAGACGGTACACACGTCCCCTGTTCGTGAAGAACATCAGATAGTGATGTGACTTTGTCGTCAGAATCTCTTCTATGTAGTCATCTTCAAGTGTCTGCATGCCGCGGATGCCGCGGCCTCCGCGGTTCTGACTCTTAAAATTGTCCGGCGTCATACGTTTAATATAACCAAGATTCGTCATGGTAATAATGACATTTTCATCCGGAATCAGATCTTCCGCGGAAAATTCTGTCGCGTCAAATCCGATCGTCGTCTTCCGGTCATCGCCGTATTTGTCAGAAATCAGCGTAATCTCTTTTTTGATCACGCCAAGCAGAAGCTTTTCATCCGCCAGGATTGCCTTATATTCTTTAATTTTTTCCATCAGCTCTTTATATTCTGCTTCCAGCTTTTCCCGTTCCAGACCGGTCAGAGCACGCAGACGCATATCTACGATTGCCTGCGCCTGTGCGTCACTCAATCCGAATCGTTCCATCAGGCCTGCTTTTGCCAGCTGTGTCGTCTGAGACCCGCGGATAATTCTGATCACTTCATCAATATTATCCAGTGCAATCAGCAAACCTTCCAGAATATGAGCGCGCTCTTCCGCCTTATTCAGCTCATATTTTGTCCGTCTGGTAACGACCTCTTCCTGATGAAGCAGATAATACTGCAGCATCTCTTTGATATTCATTACCTTCGGCTGATTTCCATCCAGCGCCAGCATGATCACGCCGAACGTATCCTGCAGCTGTGTATGTTTATAGAGCTGATTCAGGATCACATTCGCGTTTACATCCCTGCGCAGCTCGATATTGATCCGCATACCTTCCCGGTTCGATTCATCTGTGATTGCGGTAATCCCGTCAATACGCTTATCGCGCACCAACTCCGCCATTTTTTCGATCAGGCGGGCTTTATTTACCAGATAAGGGAGCTCTGTCACGATAATACGACTCTTGCCATTGTTCATCGTCTCGATATTCGTGACCGCGCGGACACGGATTTTTCCTTTTCCGGTCCGGTAAGCCTCCTCGATTCCTCTGGTTCCCAGAATCTGGGCTCCCGTCGGGAAATCCGGACCCTTGATAATATCCATGATCTCCTCGATTGCCGTATCACGGCCCTCTTCCACGCGGTTGTCGATGATCTTCACCACAGCGGAAATCACTTCACGCATATTGTGAGGCGGAATATTTGTCGCCATGCCGACCGCAATACCGGTCGCTCCATTTACCAGAAGATTCGGAAAACGGGACGGAAGCACCACCGGCTCACGCTCCGTCTCATCGAAGTTCGGAACAAAATCTACAGTATCTTTATTGATATCCGCAAGCATTTCCATCGCGATCTTGCTTAAGCGCGCCTCTGTATAACGCATCGCCGCCGCGCCGTCGCCATCCACAGAACCGAAATTTCCATGACCGTCCACCAGCGGATAATGAAACGACCACTCCTGCGCCATATTTACCAA
>JAJBVF010000312.1 GCA_020859965.1 Clostridiales bacterium | reverse complement strand
GTCCACACCGACATTGTACGGATTCTCGCGGACGAATTTCTGCCACCATGCCTGCTTGACATTGTTCTTCAGCTCTACGCCCAGATTGCCGTAATCCCAGGTATTTGCAAGACCTCCATAAATCTCAGAACCCGGATAAACGAACCCTCTTCCTTTCGCAAGCGCTACGATTTTGTCCATAGTCTTTTCCATAATATTCTCCTCTTTGCTATGTTTTATAGTAAACGACACAAGTCAATTAACTTTGCGCCGCCGATCTCGTTACTCATAAATAATATATACCCGGTTCGCAATTTTCTGCTCCGCGTAAGTCGTCTCCTCTCCCTCGTAAACCGCACTGGACGGAAGTACCAGAGCTTCCGTCTCTTCCTGTTCTCCATTTGCATTTACCGTATCGGAGGAAATCATTTCCGCATTTGAACTTGTGAATGTCACTTCACCGTCCACATGTACCTCCAGCGGTGCCTGCACGATTACAACCTGAGCCGCCATATTTTCAAACACAGTGCCGGAATCTACAGTATTTCCGGACGCCGCTCCATTATTTATGCGATAGAAAGAAGTATCAAACAGGTATCCTTCCAGCTGAGCATTAATAATTGAACCGTAATAAAATTCAGTATTGTTAAACTCTGCGTAATCAGACGCTGACGCATACCAGAGCTTCAGGGTCACTGAGGAGTCTTCGCCATTAAGGCTCATAATCTTCACGGAGTCCGCACCGTTTTCAGTATTGTATGCTTCCACCTCCGAATTTATCATGCTTTCAAGCTCTGCCAGGTCATAGTAAGACTGATCGAGTACCTCCTGCACGATTTCTGTCACGCTGCCGTCAGACGCAATGGAAATCGCATCTGATTCCTGCGGTGTCCATGCCTCCTGACCATCCAGCATCTGACAACCACTCAACAACATCACAGCTGCCAAAAGCACTGCCATCGCAGTTCTTCTCTTCGCTGTCACTGTATTCCCTCCTGTTTTCCTTTCATGCGCAATATATGACCGCCACAGACCCACTGCCGTGTCAATGCTTATAATTATACATAGAAATGAAGGCCGTTTCAACTATTTCTTTTCTGTCTGACGACACTTTCTTCGCAGGTAATTACGTTTTATCAGCACCGTTTTCCGGCATTGCTGTTATTCCTGTATTCCGGATTGTCTCGGTCATCTGTCTGAGAATTTCCAGCGATTTAAATTTCCGATCGATCGCAATACTATTGTAATAATCCTGTACCCGCCGGAATTCTCTGAAAATCTCCGGCTGCAGAGTAAACTGATAAAGCTTCTGCATCGGCGCATGGATTACATAAGAAAGCGCGTACCTGGTAGAAGCCTGCAGTCCTTCATCCTCCGCCGCCTCATATGGATATTCTCCATTGATAACCATCGCTTTCATTTCAAAAATGCATCGGATCAGTTCATTATCCGGCTCCTGTTTTGGCAGGGTACGCAATGTCACATACAGGAGATTCAGCATCTGAGAAGCATCCAGGTTCTCTCTGGTATAATATTCTGCCAGCTCCATAAAATAACAGGCATAGCAGGCAGCGATGACATCTTCCCGCACGTTTCGGAAATAATCAGAAATGTCTGCCTGTACAAGCGTATATGCGTTTCTTCCTTCATAGACGGTAAAGACGCCAAAGGCAAATGGCGTCGCCGCGGCCAGCAGAAGACTGTTTGTCTTTCTGGCGCCCCGGGCAAAGGCGGTAATCTTTCCGCGTTCCTTTGTCAAAAGGACGATACGCTTATCATACTCTCCCGCCGGCACAGCGGACAGTACCATCCCTGTCACCTTTAAGGGCTCGCTCATTGTATCATACCGTCCTTTCTTCCGAAACCATTATCCCTGCATCACGGATGTCGCGGACATCACAATCCATTCTCTTTATTCCAGCTCTTTTTTATCGTAACCGAAATTTTTTATCAGAAAATCGCTGTCCCGCCAGTCCTTTTTGACCTTGACCCACAGCTGCAGATTTACCGGTTCTTCCAGCATCTGTTCAATATCAAAGCGTGCCTGTGAGCCGATCTTTCGAAGCATTGCTCCCTGCTTTCCGATCACCATTCCCTTATGAGAATCCTTCTCACAAATGATCGTTGCCTCAATATCCATAATCCAGTCTGAGGTTTCCCTGAGTCCGGCCTCCGCCCGCATCCGACGCATGCCCGGAGCCTGTTTACCCTGACGTTTTGAGTGCTGATCCGGCAGCGCATCCGCCGAATTCATCTGCGCATCTCTACCAGTTCCCTGTTGACGGCGGTCGGATCTTCCCATGCTCTCCGGCTTTCCGCTCTGGCGCATCACCGCAGCCGCCCTGCTGTTTTTCTTCTTCTGGCTCCCCGCCGGGCGCTCCTGCATCGTATCAATTGAGACCGCAATCCCATGCGGAATCTCCGCGTCCATGCAGCGGAGCACTTTTTCCCGGATCAGTTCAGCCACGATCTGACGCTGCGGCTGATCAGTCACTGTATCATCGTCATAAAACTTCGGGCCATACGGAAGATAACGAAAAATAGCATGGATAACCCTGTCCATATGAAGTCCCCGCAGTGCACAGACCGGTATCATATCAGCAAAATCAAGAAGTCCCCGGTAAGCGTCCAGGAAACGGGGGATATCTTTTTGATCCACCGTATCCATTTTATTCATGACCAGGATTACCGGCACATCCGTCCGCTGAAGCTTCCGTGCGATTTCCTGATCACCCCTGCCAATATAGTCTGTCGGTTCTACCAGCCACAGCACAACATCGACTTCCTTCAGCGTCTGATCTGCTACAGAT
>JAJBVF010000556.1 GCA_020859965.1 Clostridiales bacterium | reverse complement strand
CCGCACAGGAGGCTCAGGATGGGTAGAATAACGTTCATGAATGAATGGGGCAGGGGGATATTCCCTGCAACGACTACGGAAAGGATAGGGGCAACCTTTCAAAAACGGCGTCATTCCCGGGGTTCAGTGTCATCACGGGGAATATCCTGGTCCTGGCTGCCGTCCTTTTGGCGGCGCGAACCGCTTCTCCAAATCATCCAGCCGATCAGGAATGCCAGAACGCTCAGTCCGGCGACCCTCCGGGGAGTGGAAATGCCGCTGTCTTCCGTTTGGGCCGGTTGCCCCGTGTTTGCGGGAGGCTCCTGGGCATGCAGGGAACCGGCCAGGAAAAAAGCCGCCAGAGCGGCGGCGGAAAGCATGCGATGCTGAAAAAGGAGGCGTTTCATCGTTTATGAAAAGGTAAAACAGGAGTGAACCTTATTCAAACACATTTGTTCCGGCTGTTCCTGTTTCCGGGCATGCGCGGCTTGGAACTTCTTCCCGGTCCGGCATTTCCCGGAAAAAATCGTCCATGGTCATCTTTTTTGCAGAAAAAGCTTGCGTGTCCGCTGCTGTCATGATACTTTTCCCCCGTCCTCAACGGGACGCACCAAGACGAAAGTCAAGGGGTATTAGCTCAGTTGGTAGAGCGCCTCAATGGCATTGAGGAGGTCAGCGGTTCGAACCCGCTATGCTCCACCAAATAAAGGCCTTAAAGCATGAACGCTTTAAGGCCTTTTCCGTTTTATCAACCGTATTGAAAGTCTGGGGGTCAGTGTTTGGTGGAAGGAAGAGAAGTGGAACAAAAGATATCATTTCAACATTTGTTGTTTGAGGAGACAATCTTGTTCCACTTCTTGTATGAACGTATGATATTAAGGAAATAAAAAACAGGTTTGAAACGTTGATTCTGTTTTGTTGTCCTTTACTTATTGGCGCGGAGCTGGTCAATCAGTGTCTTTCGGTCTTGGTATGCCTGCGAAGGAATTGTTAGCTTGCCATAATGATCGTCTGATTTTTTCCAAGCCGCTTCCCACATAACATCAGATAACGCAGGCAGAGCGGAATCTGGAAGCAATTCTTCCGAATAAGCCATGAATTCCAGTTCATCCGGGGTTTTTGTTCTGAATTCCCCTTTGATTAATTGTGTTACATGCATCCTTTCATGACGCAGGGTGGAAATGCACTTGGCAAAAACTTCCTCCTCGTTAGTAGGGCTTGTCAGTATACGACGCAAATATGCAGGTTTGAACGTGATGCAGGGAGAGCTTTCCGTTCCTCCCGTTTTGGCATGCGCGTGGTCTCCTCCAAAATCTTTCACTTTGAGTTGGTAGGTTTTGTCCCCTTGAAAATAGGTATTGTTCAGAAAGTTGATAGCTTCATCATTTTGATTATTGGTGAGGTATGTTTTAAATGTATCCAGATTGCTCATGATAATTGGTTAGTGTTTACCAGGAATGGGAAGCGGTTGATTCTGCCATGGGAACGCTCAGCCTACAGATTCCGGTAATGTTGTTCCTACTCTTTTATTAGTTGGCTTTTCGGATTCTGCCGTGTTGTCTGTCGACACCACGACTTTATCTTTGTTCAGGTCTCGTCCAAGTTTACCCTTTCGAACGGCATTCTCCTTTTTTTAAAATAACGGCGAACTTTTCAAAAGATGGATGCATCGCAAGAATAACGTCATGGAAATAAACGATTCCATCACTCTTAGAGGCACAAACAGTTCTCTCGTACATGATGACGTTGCAAAAATGCCGCTAGGGTGGGGCGACATGGACAATGATGCATCATCATTTGCTTGTTGGGCCAACCATTTTATCAAGATATATTTTAATCGTGATGTTGGGGTTAAGTGTACTTTTCCCAAGTACAAATATCGCCCGGAACCACTTGAAAAAGGGGATGGGGGAGAATGGATGTGGTTTGTTGTAGCAGGTAATATTGCTGGGGGGACCTTTTCCGGAGTTTGTTCAGTAGATGATGGAATTCGTATTCGAGCTGTTTATCCGGGAGAAGGAGGCGGGAAGAGGGCTGGCACGCACAAGGAGAAATTTTGCTTAAATCAAAGCTGTAGCCTCTGCGAATGGATTCTTCATGGACGGCTTTCAGGTAGAGGTCCATGGTTTGTAGGGGATTTCCCGTTTCCCGGAAACGGATGAGCTGGGGATGGCGGGTGTAGCCTTTTGTTTGTCCCAGCAGGACTTTCCGGGCGAGCAAGCCTTCCCTCCACAGGGCAATCAGGCCGATGGCATCCAGATAGGAAGGGTGGAGTGACCAAAGTCTCATGGTTTTTTGGACTGTGAAAGGTCACACAACGTTGATTCTCCCTGTGCAGCACACGAAAGGCTGCAGAGGAGGGTATGGATTTCAGGCTGTTCTGTGAGAAAGCCGCCGTTTCAGTTCAAGAGATTTTTCCAGAATTCTTTAGTTGCAGGCAATGGCTATTGAGAAATGCGCGGAACCCTGAACTTCCTGAAAATGCCTGTTCTTTGTTATGGTCAAGGGAGACGTTTTGTCATCCCTGGGCTGTCAATGGTTCCGTGTCCAGGAAGGTTTTTCCGGACGGCAGAGGATAAATTTTCTTTGTTCCACGGGCAGACAAACGCTTTATGGCAAACAAGCTGCATCACTGGCTCATGCCTCATTCCGGAAGGGAGAACGGGAAAATGCTCCGTGATTCCTGTTTGGAATGCTTTTTCATCAGCCGTGCCAGGGTTGGCTGAATGGCTTCCGCCATGAGGCGCTGCCCTTCCGTGTTGGGGTGCAGGGGGCCGGCTTTTTTCCCGTTGATGACGACGACTGACGGGTCACAG
>JAJBVF010000376.1 GCA_020859965.1 Clostridiales bacterium | reverse complement strand
TCACCGTTAGCAGGTTCTCTGCTCACCTCTATTGCGACCGTGATGTGGCCATCTTTATCCTCGGTCGGGATATCCGCTTTGCCATCCGGGCCAGGTTTTTCATCACCCTCGTCACCGCCTTCTGTCGTCACGAGGTTGCTCAGCTCTATGCCCATGTCTGACTCCTGGAGCGTATATTCCGCATACAGGTATACGACACCTTCTGCTTCCAGATCCGTGATCGTTGCAACGGTCTTACCATCATTCAAAGTATAGCCGTCGCCCTCCACAAACGTTGCGCCATCCAGCACTTCCGTCACGTGAATCTGCTCGATCGTGGTGTTCCCGGTATTGGTCACCGTGATCATGAACTCCGCGGTATCACCAATTGTGTATGCGCCGTCTTTCCCGGTGGCATCGTTATCTTTATTGATCAGCTCCTTCTCAACAGTCCAGTCTGTCACCTGCAGCGTATTCGTGATGGTCACAGCACCTATGTAATTGCCCTTATCATCTTCGGTGATCTCCACTGTCCCGTCCGTCGCCTTATAGTCTTCCGGCACATTATCCTCGTGGAGCGTGTAGGTGATCTGCTGTCCATCCTCATCCAGATATACCGGATGATCGGTTAAGGTGACGGTCCAGTTGCCGTCCGTATCCACCTGTTCATTTGTCAGCGTTGCGGTCCAGTTATTGCCGTCCTTATCCTGAGCCGTGCTGCCATCAATCTGCAGTTCAACATCCACGCTGTCCGGACGTTTGCCGTCCTGATTATCCGCATCGTCCCAGATCTTAGTGATATTGATCTGTGAAACCAGATAATCTTCATGCGTGTTGGTGATCTTCCAGTCATCCCCGTTCTGGGTGTAAGCCACTGTATAGCCTTCAGGCACTGCCGTCTCTTCCACGGAGTAATCTATCTCTTTGCCGTCCTCATATTTCAGCAGGCCGGTGAAGGTGTCGGACCATTCGTTCTCCTCATTCAGGGTTACTGTCTGGCCCGTTGGTACCTGATCGATCTCCAGCTGCACGACAATGTCTGTCTCCAGGCCGTCACGGTTGTCATCATCTACCCAGACTTTGTTCACGGTGAGCGTGCCGTCCTTGCCGTAGGCCTCCGGATCATGGGTGTTCGTTACGGTAAAGTTGTAACCGCCCGTGCTGGTGATCTCAGGCTCGTCATATCCGTCCACCTTGTCCTCTGAGACGGTGTACGTGACCAGCTCCCCGCTGTTATAGTACATCGGAACATCGACGGTGGTCGTCCAGTTATTGCCATCATTCAGTGTAATATCCTGGCTGGAACCATCTGTTCCGGTCAGCGTCACCGTAACTTCACTCGGGCGCTTGCCATCGCGATCACTGTCATCGTCCCATTCCTTTGTGATCGTAACCGTGGTCGTCTCAGGCATATAGCTGTTCGTTACATTGTAGGTGCCTTCTTCATACGTTGTCGTATAATCCGAAACGGCATTTTCTGTGATTGTATAGACGATCTCTGTCCCGTTCGAGTTCTTGTCAAGACCGGTAAAGCTCCACTTCCAGTCATCTGCAGCCGTGACGGTTTTCTCGGTTACCGGTGAGCCGTCCGCCATCAGACGGATTGTGATCGAATCCGGACGCTTGCCGTCCTGGTTTTCATTATCATCCCAGGTCTTGCTGCCTTCGATATCAATCGTTTCCGGCGTGTGGGTATTTGTGATCGTGACCTCACCGTCCGTAATAGCACCGGAACCGGTCGCTTCGTCATCAGTAGCGGCAGGATCATAGGTAGTGGTATAACCCTCTACTGCCGTCTCAGAAACGGTGTAGGTAATCTCTTTCCCTTCAGAGTACTTGTACAGGCCTTCATACGTTGTTTCCCAGCCGTCATTGGCGGTGATGGTCTGTGTGGCCTCGACGCTTTCAGGAAGGGTAACCTCTGTTCCCTCCGAATCTACGGCTGACAGAGTCACGTTCACACTCTGCGGACGGATGCCATCCTGGTTATTTTTATCATCCCAGACTTTGGTGACCGTCAGTTTACCATCTTCGTTATAGAGCTCCGGTGTATGCGTGTTGGTAACGGTAACAGCACCGGTGTAAGAAACGATGTTTTCTTCATCTTTATCATATACGGGGGTAATCGTTACGGTTCCATCACTGGTCACATACCCCTCTGCCACATCATCCTCATGAAGAGTATAGGAAATTCCCGTTCCCTCTTCATTGACATAGATCGGGTGATCTGTGATAGTGGTCGTCCATGTATCCGGATCGTTTGCATCGGCATCATTTTCCGTCAGCTCAACGATCCAGCTTTCGCCGTTTTGATCCATTACCGTGCTGTTATTCACCTGTAACTCAAACTTAACACTTTCCGGACGTTTGCCGTCCTGATCATCTGCGTCATCCCAGGTCTTTGTGATCGTGATCTCTGAGACAAGGTAATCTTCATGCGTGTTGGTGATCTTCCAGCCATTGTCCGTCTTCGTGTAAGTGGCCGTGTAGCCCGTGGGTACTTCTGTCTCTTCTACTGAATAATTAATCTCATTGCCATTCTCGTCGTACTTGGGCAGATCGGTAAAGGAATCCGTCCAGTCGTTGCTTTCACTTAAAGTCAGCGCCTGCTCCGTTGCTTCCTGATCAATCTCCAGCTGCACCGTGACAGAGTTGGATTCCAGACCGTCACGGTTGCCGTCATCAACCCATTCCTTGGTCACTTCAATATCAATATACGGAATCTCGGAATTTGTTACTGTAAAGCCAACGTCGCCGGTGTCTTCATCCGTCGTCATCTCAGAACCCGTAGTGGTATATCCGTCAACGGAATCTTCG
>JAJBVF010000370.1 GCA_020859965.1 Clostridiales bacterium | reverse complement strand
ATATGCCACCAACGGAATGGTCTTCATGGTGGGATGCAGCTTTGACTTTTTAGGACTGTCAAACTCCCACACGGTTGTCTGCTTGCGGGCACCATAAAACTTATGTTTCGCCGTATCTTTAAAAGCGTACAGCACTGGTTCATGCCGCATCTGATAGTCCATCCGGCCAATCACCAATGTGTCTTTAACCCAGATACAGGTGGTGGAGTAATGAAATCCTGCATTCACGGTTGCATTAAAGAAATTGACTTTCTCAGCATCCGAATGAAAGCGGTAAAAAGCCCCGCCATCGGCGAGGTTGTCATAAACATTCTTAAATGCATCATACAGGAACTGGTAGAACTTTTCTGAATCCGACCACTTGTCGTTCTGAATCGTCATTCCCGTGCCGCCTTTATAAGCACAATTATAAGGCGGATCTGTAATACACATATTCGCCTTATTTCCATCCAGTACTACTCGAACATTATCCGCATCAGTAGAGTCACCACAAAGCAGCCTGTGCTTTCCAAGCAGCCATACGTCATCTGCTTGAACAAATGCCTCTGCTTCCAGAGCAGAATCTACATCAAAACCATCGTCTTGAGCTTCGCCACTTTCCACGGCAAACAAATCTACCAGCTCCTTCTCATCGAAGCCGGTCAGACCGATGTCAAAGTCCTCGCTCTGCAAGGACTCAATCTCAATACGCAGGAGTTCTTCATCCCAACCGGCATCCATTGCCATTCGGTTGTCCGCGAGAATATATGCTTTCTTCTGTGCCTCGGTCAGATGGTCGGCAAACACACAGGGAACCTCGGCAATCCCCTCAGCCTTCGCTGCCTCGATTCTCCCATGGCCAGCGATGACACCATATTCCCTGTCTATGATGACCGGATTGATGAATCCGAATTCACGCAAAGACGAACGTAGCTTTGTAATCTGTTCCGGCGAGTGTGTCCTCGCGTTATTTACATATGGCACCAGCTTCTCAACCGACACCAGTTGCATTTCAGATGTAGTTTTCATTTAAAACAGCCCCCATTCTGAGAATTTCTCAAAGCCGCCGACCGACTGGATGTACTTTCTGGCCTCCTCCACGATGTCTGCGTAAGGGATTCGGTCAACCTCATCATCACCGATAGGGAGACTGGATCGCCGCGCCGGTAGTCGGGTGCTTCGCCAGGAATCCAAGCTGGCTCGTGATGGTCTCGCACTGAATCCATCTGGCACTCGCCATTGCAAAACGCTCAATCAGCTGCGGCGAAACCAGAGCCGCACAGCCGCGCTCCGAGAGCCACTGCCAGGTCGTCTCGTAAATATCTGTCGCACAGAGCGTGGAACCGTCCTTCTGTTTCGCTGACAAAAATTCAGCCGGCTTTGGCATCGCCTGACCCTCCAGGTCTGCCGCGCTGTCACCGAAGTCGATGACCGTCAGCGGTCTGTGTCCGGCATTCCCATCTGCAATCTTATCTGCGATGGCCTTTTTCGGCCTGCCGCCGGAACCCGGTTTTGGTCCTCTTGTACCCATGATTCAAAGCACCTCCTTCCCCAAGGGGCTATTCCCCTAAAAACTTTTGCGATTTTGTGCGCGTGACCCCCGCACCGTTCCCTGGGACGAAGCGAACAGAGATTCGAACCGCCCCTACCCTCAAACAAATATCAAAAATAGGTTGAATTTCTCCTAAAACCTGCGTATACTAACAGTATCACATACAGGAGGTTCTACACATGAATGTAAATACAAGTAATCTCGTTTCTATAACAGAAGCCAACCAGAACTTCTCAAGAGTTGCACGCATGGTTGATGAGAATGGAGCTGTTGTCATTTTAAAGAACAACACACCACGCTACCTGCTTATTGAGTTCAGTTCTGCAGAAGAAGAACAGACAGCTCGCGATGAAGATGTCCTTGCTGTATCCAAACGACTACTCGCAAAAAACCGTGAAGCTTACGAGGTACTGGCCAAATGATTATTCTTTCAAAGGAACAGATTTTATTACTGCACTCACAGCTTCTGGAAGAAACCGGTGGCAGTGATGGCATCCGCGATGAAGGATTGCTCGATTCTGCATTAAACGCTCCATTCCAGGGCTTTGGGAATACCGATGTATTTCCATCCATTCAACAAAAGGCTGCCAGGCTTGGTTATGGCCTTGTTAAAAACCATGCTTTCATTGACGGAAACAAACGCATCGGCGCACATGCGATGCTTGTATTTCTCGCGCTCAACAAAGTAGAGCTCGACTATACGCAGGAAGAGTTATCCGAAATATTCTTGCAAATAGCTGCCGGAGAATCCGGTTTCGAGGAATTGTTACGCTGGATAACCTCGCATCAGCTTTAAATGTCTTTTTCTTCCCGCTTCGAGTGATTGTGCCACCTGTCGCCGCGCTCCGCATGAATCCGCGCATGGCACGGCCTGCACAAAGCGATCAGGTTGGAGCGGTCGTGCGTCCCACCCTCGGACAGCGGCAGCTTGTGGTGTATCTCCTCGGTCTTCGTATAGATTCCCTTCGCCAGACACTGTTCGCACAATGGATGAGCAGCAGCGTAGCTGTCACGGATTCGTTGGAGTCGAAATATTCTCCGAGATTTTTCATATCGCCGCGGTCAGGCGTCGCGGTAACACCGCGGACATTCGCATCGGGGAAGTGTTCAAGCACCCGCTTATAGCTGTCGGAGAGGCAATGGTGTGCCTCGTCCACGATGATGTCCTGGAAATAATCCTGCGGAAATCGGGCGAGTCTCTTTTCCTGCGCGAGTGACTGCACAGAGCCGACCGTCACCGGGATGAAGCTGCCGAGGCTGGATGACT
>JAJBVF010000112.1 GCA_020859965.1 Clostridiales bacterium | reverse complement strand
ATGTCTGCTATGGACATGTTCCCATCCGGGATCTTTATGAGGCAATCGGCGAAGGCTTTTTCCGGATAGATGATCGGCTGGTTCAGGAAGCACTGCAGGTATATTTTGATTTTGGAGAGGGCTTTCAGGAAGAACATTCAAAAGTGTATCGTATGAATCGCCGGGGCGTCTGGAGCATACGACAGGACGTGCCGCTGCCGGAGAATGTGAAGTCCCTGCGGGTGGATCCAGGCTATCGGGCAGGTATGGTGCATTTGAAGGAATTACGTTTTGATAATCAGCAGAGGCGGGCATCCTTTCAACTGAGAGAGGGCGCGGTATTGGGAGACTGGCTTTGCTTTACGCAAAGTGATCCGAATATGTTCTTACAGACTGTTCCGAAAGGGGCGAAGAGTCTTTTGATCGATCTGGAGCTTTACACACTGGATCACATCCCTCCATACGATCCGAAACCTGCGGATTCCGTTCAGAATGATGACGAAAAGCAGTCCCAAAGCATTCTTCAGAAAATAGCGGCCGCAGTTTTGAGGTCACGCGGTTCGTGAAATCAGGTTTGTATGATCAGGCGGAGGATATGCGAAAAATAATGGAGGCAAGCGCTGGCGGGAGCTTAGCGGGGATTAGACTGTATGAGTATTCAGAAGATTGTGATAGACCAGAAAAGATATGGTTGGGTTTCGGGCGGCTGTTTTATTCTGGAAGGCTGGAAGGTGGTTGACCCGGAAGATGAGACAGAGTTTAAGGTGATAGATGAAACTGGTGCGGCGATACCCGCAAAGTATGAGGCTTTGGCACGTCCGGATGTGGTTCACAGGTATCCTCAGTATGCCTCCTGGCAGGACAAGCTGGGATTTCGGATTACTGTTTCAGAAATAGAGTCTTTTTTTGCCGGGCATCAGAAACTGATGATTTTTTTGCATTCCGGCGGACAAAAACGGAAAATATTTGATAAAACCTCAGAGGACATGCAAAAAGAATATCATGACACTTCGATTCGTTATTTCTTTGATGTCTGCGGATGTCTGGATGGGGTGATCAAACTCCAGGGATGGATCGTTGATGCTACTCGGGAATGCTTTCCGCAAATCACCTATGAAGACGGCACGATGCTTTTTATTCAGCCTGAACGTACAGTCCGGCGGGATCTTGTGGACGCTCTGGGGCTGGACAGAGAACGTTATGAGGAACATACATGGGGATTTTCTTTCTCTATGCCGGTGGAAGAGTTTCAGGGAGCCGTTCTGGTTTTTCGTATGAAAAATTCCTATACAGAAAAGACACTTCGCTTTTCTTTGCGCAGGCTGAAATGGATGAGCACCAGGGCAGGAAGGTTTCAGGCAACCCTGACCCGACTGACGCCGGGAAGGATAAAAACGGAAATACAGGAATCCGGCGTAAGAGGACTTGTGTCACACATTCTTCATGCGGGAATGGTTTCCGATGTGCGTTATGAAAACTGGAGGAAACAGCATCAGGCCAGCAAAGCACAATTACGGCAACAGCGAAAGACGCGGTTCCCATATGAACCGGTATTCAGTTTTGTTATCCCTCTTTATAATACGCCGGAACAATATCTGAAGGAGCTCCTGGATTCGATCCTTTCTCAGACTTATCAGCGATTTGAGATCTGCCTTGCGGACGGAAGTACAAAGCCGGAGACCGGTGAACTGATCAGAAAGCTCTATGGCGGGGATGACAGGGTTCGTCTCAGTAAACTGGAGAAAAATGGAGGTATTTCAGAAAATACGAATGCTGCGATCCATATGGCGAAGGGGGAATTCCTCGTATTTGCGGATCATGATGATTTTCTGGAACCAGATGCACTTTATGAGATGGTCAGGCTGTTGAATGAGAGACGGGATCTGGATATTATCTATACAGATGAAGACCTGACGGATGAGACATCCGTACATTTCTCTTCCCCGAGATTTAAACCGGATTTCAACCCGGATTTTCTGTGCAGCATCAATTATATCTGTCATCTTACGATGGTACGGAAAAGCCTGGCGTATGAGGCAGGCCTTCTCCGGAAGGAGTGTGATGGAGCCCAGGATCATGACTTTCTGCTTCGATGTATTGAAAAAACCAGCCGGGTTGCTCATATTCCGAAAATTTTGTATCATTGGAGGGCATACAGCGGTTCAACAGCCGGCAATCAGGACAGCAAACAGTATGCGATCGACGCGGGAAAGCTGGCTGTGACAGAGCATTTTGCGCGTTTGGGTTATCAGGCCAATGTAGAATATACAGGAATTTTTATCTTATACCGGTTTATGCTGCAGCTGAAAAAGGAACCACTGGTCACGATCCTGATTCCGAATAAGGATATGACGGATACGCTGGATAACTGTATTCAATCGATCCTTACAAAAACGGATTATCTGAATTATGAGATACTCATAGTTGAGAATAACAGTGAGGAAGCAGTTACTTTTGACTATTATGAAAACATTCAGCGGGAACATGAAAATATTCATGTTGTGACCTATGAAGGCGGTTTTAATTATTCTGCCATCAATAATCTGGGCGTTCGCCATGCCAGAGGTGAATACATTCTGTTTCTCAATAATGATACGGAAGTGATCTCACCATTCTGGATTCGTGAGATGCTTGGATTTTGCCAGCGGGAGAATACCGCAGCTGTCGGAGCAAAGCTATACTATCCGGATGGCCAGGTGCAGCACGCGGGAGTAGTGATAGGTTTAGGCAATTTTGCCGGACATGTACTTTCTTTTGCATCCGGACATGAGGATGGCTATTTTGGACGTTTGCGTGCGATTCCGGATATCAGCGCGGTGA
>JAJBVF010000527.1 GCA_020859965.1 Clostridiales bacterium | reverse complement strand
GTTCCTTACAATGTACGGAAGACCAGGAGGACATGTATGAAATATCGAAAATTGACAGCGGCTTTACTTGCAGGCGCCATGGCGTCATCGTTAGCATTGAGCGGATGCGGGAACAGGATAGATCAAAGCGCGGTGGGTGCTACCATCGGCGATCAGGAGATTTCCATCGGTTATATGAATTTCGCGGCGCATTATACACAGGTTACTTACGACAGTCTTTTTGTGACTTACTATGGAGAGGATTACTGGACGAACGAATCCTATATGGACGACGACGGACAGACGATGGAGGATACGGTGAAATCCTACATATTAGAGGAAATCGAACTGGATTACCTGCTGGAGGCTCATATGGAGGACTACGGCGTGGAAATCACCGATGAGGATATGGAGGCGATTCAGGCGGCTGCGGAGGAGTTTATGTCTGAGAACTCTGCGAAGGCGATCAAGGAGATGGGCGCCACGCAGGAGTATGTGGAGACTTATCTTTATTATGAGACTCTGGCGACACGGATGGATGATGCCATCTATGATGATGCAGAGGTGCAGGCGACGGAACAGCTTTCGATTGAGGATTATTCGCGCAGGACATTCAGCTACGTTGTGATAGATTACAGTGATTACACGGACGACGACGGAGAGACGGTTTCTTATACAGATGAGGAGGTTGCGGCTTTCCAGGAGAGCGCGGCGGCGTTTGCGGCATCTGCGCAGGCGGGAGAGGATTTTGATACACTTGCGGATACGTATGGATATACGGTTTCTACATATTCTTATGGTGAGGATGAGGACAGTGAGGAGGACGGCGGTTTCAGCGATGCGGTGATCGCTGCTGCGGATTCTATGACGGAGGGTCAGATTTCCGGCGTGGTTGAGGGTACCGACTGCTGTTATGTGATCCGTCTGGACAGTGAGGATGATGCGGATGCAGCACAGTCTGCGCTGGAGTCGGCGATCTCTGAGCTGGCGAGTGATCTCTATTCGGAAGTGATTGAGGGATATCAGGAGGACTCTGATTTTGAGGTGGACGAGACACAGTGGGCGAAGGTCAGATTCAGCAGCCTGTTCACCATAGACGACGGGGAAGATGACGATGTCAGCGCGTCCGTTGAGTGACATGCCGACTGATCTTATCGGTCTGCGATTGTGAATCTTTCTGTACAGATAACTTTTCGTTCCGGGTCTGCATAAAATGGTATTGACATTTTTTTTCAGATGTAGTTATAATAGCTTGCTAAAAAATGTTACGATTCAGAGTCAGACTCAAAATGCTTCCTGCAGAAACATGTCTGCTTCTGAATGAATACCAAAATAAGCATAGAGGTGCGAAATGGATCAATATGTGATAAAGGGTGGAAATCCTCTGCATGGCGAAGTGGAAATCGGCGGCGCGAAGAATGCGGCACTGGCGATTCTTGCAGCGGCTGTGATGGCGGATGAAGTCGTTACGATAGAAAATTTACCGAATGTTCGCGATATTAATGTCATGGTTCAGGCGATTGAGAATATCGGGGCGACGGTAGAGCGCCTTGATATACATACGGTACGGATCAACGGCGCTTCCATCCACGGATTTACCGTGGACAATGAATATATACGCAAGATCCGTGCGTCTTATTATCTGCTGGGGGCGCTTCTGGGAAAATATAAAAACGCAGAAGTTGCCCTTCCGGGCGGTTGTGCCATAGGAAGCAGACCCATTGATCTGCATCTGAAGGGATTCCGTGCGCTGGGCGCACAGGTGGATATCCAGCGCGGCATGGTCATGACGTCGGCGCAGACGCTGACCGGCACGCATATTTATCTGGATAAAGTATCTGTTGGCGCCACGATTAATATCATGATGGCTGCGGCTATGGCTGCGGGAAAGACAATCATTGAAAATGCTGCGAAGGAGCCGCATGTTGTGGATGTGGCGAATTTTCTGAACTGTATGGGAGCGAAGATTCGCGGTGCAGGCACAGATGTCATACGTATTACCGGAGTGGAACGTCTGCACGGAGCAGAGTATTCCATCATTCCAGATCAGATTGAGGCGGGCACGTTTATGTTTGCTGCAGCAGCTACCGGCGGTGATGTCCTGGTCAGAAACGTCATACCAAAGCATCTCGAGGCTACTACGGCGAAGCTGCTGGAGGTGGGCTGCCGTGTGGAGGAGTTTGACGATGCAGTTCGTGTGACAGTGACACAGCCGCTTCGCCATACGCAGGTGACGACGCTTCCATATCCGGGATTTCCGACAGATATGCAGCCGCAGATGGGTGTGGTTCTGGGTCTGTCTTCCGGAACGAGTACCATCACGGAGAGTATTTTTGAGAACCGTTTCAAATATGTAGATGAGCTGGCGAAGATGGGTGCCAATATCAAGGTAGAGGGAAATATTGCCATCATTTACGGTACGGAACGCTATTATGGTGCTCGTGTTACTGCGCCGGATCTGAGAGCCGGAGCTGCTCTTGTGATTGCTGGTCTTGCCGCGGACGGTATTACCACTGTGGACGACATCTACTATGTGGAGCGGGGATATGAGGCCTTTGATGAGAAGCTCCGCGGTCTTGGCGGTGTGATTCAGAAGGTGAGTTCAGAGAAAGAAATTCAGAAATTTAAGCTGAAGATTGTATCGTAAAGGGAGCAGTTTCGAATCGGGCTATACGCAAAAATCGATTTATATGGTATGTCTGCATTCGTAAACTGCAGGAAGATAAATGAAGATAAAGCTGGAGGAATCAATATGATGGAAAAATTGTTATTTACTTCTGAGTCGGTAACGGAGGGGCATCCGGATAAAGTCTGCGACGCCGTTTCA
>JAJBVF010000313.1 GCA_020859965.1 Clostridiales bacterium | reverse complement strand
CGCGACAAGGCGGTCTGCCATCTTCTGATCCCAGTAAGGGAGAAACACAGACGCAATCTTCAGATACTCTTTTACCTTCATCGTATTTGCGCTGTTTCCAACCATCTGGTTCAATTCCCGGGAAAAGCACAGATGAGAAAGTGCTTTCGGGTTTTCCCAGACCGGCTCGCAGGAAATATCCGCCCCATTGTCCCTTTGGTTTTGACTGACCGTCACCGTCCCCTCTGAAGCCGGATTCTGTGAAGACAAAATCGAAAGCAGCGTCGTCTTTCCCGCGCCGTTGCGCCCGATCAGGCCATAGATTTTCCCCGATTCCAGCTCCAGGTCAATGCCGTGAAGGACTTCTTTCTCTCCATATCGCTTCACAATCCCGGATGCTACCATTTTGCTCATACCGTTTTCCTCCTCTGAAATACCCCTTATTTTGTCCGCTCAAAGACGAAACATTTTTCTCATGGGCAGCCGCCCGGCATCGTGCTATTTTCCGGATGGTGTTTCCCGAATCATCCCGATCAGCTCTTCCCGGGTGATCCCAAGGCTGGCCGCTTCCGCCATCAGCCGCTTTACGTAATCGTCATAAAAATTTTTCTTTCTCTTTTCCACAATCTTCTTTTTCGCCCCCGCCTGGACGAACATCCCGATTCCTCTCTTTTTGTAGAGAATTCCTTCATCCACGAGCAGATTGATGCCTTTCGCCGCCGTCGCCGGATTGATCGCGTACGCTCTGGCCAGTTCATTGGTGCTTGGCACCCGTTCCTCCTCAAGAAGAATCTCCCGCAAAATATCGTTTTCAATCATCTCCTTAATCTGAATATAAATGGATTTTTCCTGTGAAAGGATTTCATTCACGTACTCACTTCCTTTTCTGCACTATCCTTCTATTTCTGTCCGGCAGCAAACCAGGCAGCCGGAGTTATAAGGAATCCTTTTATTGATCTATTGATTTATTGATTTACAGGCTCATTGGTTTGTTGGTTCATTACTTATGTAACTAACTTACTACTCATACAAGTATCTGTCAAGTAAAAAATAAGAAACAATCGAAAAACAGCATATGAGCCTTACATCTCACATGCTGTTTCTGAAAATACCATAATAGCGCTTCCATGTTCGAATCATAAATTCCGATACCGCGCCAGACATGCCAGAATCTCCTGGCGTCTCACGGCTGCCGCCGCACCCGCACCGTAATTTTTCGGGGTGACAGACAGGATTCCCTCTTTTTCAATCTTTCGCGCTGCTTCTTCAGCCAGTGCCGCGGCCGTCTTTTTCCCGTCCGCCAGGCGGCTGAGAATATACTGCATCAGATAAGCCAGAGCCGCCGTCTGACTCTCATCAACAATCTGTTCCAGATAGCGCAGGTCGATCTCCGTCTTGTCCAGACTCAGGGTATCCCAGCCATGTGTACGCGCTTTTTCAATCTGCTTTGCGCGAACCGGTTTCTGAATCCAGGAAGAACGTACGGCCGTTGATTCGCGGAGCACAACCGCTTTTTTAGACGCATCATCCGCGGATTTTCCGGACGCTCCGGATACACTTTCCGCCATCTGACGAGACACTTTTATTTCTTTGTCTGCGTCAACGATATGCTCCATCGTTCGTCCGCACAATTCTTTCGCCCGCGCTGTCACGTCCTTTGTCACATAACAATCCATCTGTAGCACCGTATCCGCCACCGCCAGATAGTCTCCGGAGCTGCCTACGACCAGCACGGTCGACACGCCGAGGACTTCATACAGGCTTCGGATTCTGCGGATGAATGGTGTAATCGGTTCTTTTTCATCGGAAACAAGCTGTGCCATG
Source organism: Clostridiales bacterium (assembly GCA_020859965.1). Lineage (GTDB taxonomy): Bacteria > Bacillota > Clostridia > Lachnospirales > Lachnospiraceae > Choladousia. The sequence goes on along the minus strand of JAJBVF010000313.1, from coordinate 1,005 downwards.
CGTTCATCACGCACCATAAAATTGGTTGCGGAGGTGTCTTCATCGATCAGAAGGACTTTGCTGTCCGCCGCCAGCGCCTCTACCGTATTCGCCGCCTGTGAAGTGCTGCCGCTCGCATTTTCCGTGGAAAAACGGATCGTATCAGCTCTGGTCGGAAGATTGCTGATAAACATGGAAATATCTGTCTCGTGGATGCAGCGCCCTTCCTCCGCGCGCAGTTTGAAAGCGCTCTGATCCGTGATGACAAGCTCCCGGCCGTCTCCGGCGATATGATTGTAAACGCCGCGTTCCAGCGCTTTCAGAAGCGTCGATTTCCCGTGAAAACCGCCGCCAGCGATTACGGTAATTCCCTTTTTCATTCCCATACCGCGCACTTTGCCGCGGTGCGGAAGCTCCATCGTGACAGCCAGACTTTCCGGACTTTTAAAAGAGACCGCATTTTTCATCGGTCGCTGCGATACGCCGCTTTCTCTGGGCAGAATCGCACCGTCCGCAATAAATGCCACAAGCCCCAGCCGGTCCAGCGCTTCCCGTATGTACTGCTGATCATCCGCCAGTTCTGCCACCGCATCCAGTTCGCGCTTCATCTGCGGATTCATATGAAACGTTTTTTCCGCCACTTCCGGCAGAAAATCAAACAAAATCTTACTCAGTTCTCCGGCCGCGATCGTGCGCCCAAAAGCGGGAAACCCAACCTCGATCCGCGCCTCGATCACTTCCGGTGTGATCCGCATCGCCGTGCGCTCAAGGATTTCCTGCCCGACGCGGCAGGCCGTCACCAGCCCACTTTTTCCCGAGCCCCTCCCTGCGCGCAGCGCATCGGAATGGGAGGGGCGCAGATTCCGATGCAGTCTTCTCAGAAGGTAATCTTCTGCCGCGATCCGCCGCGCACTGCCCTCAAAATACCGCGGTGCGATGTTCACTCTGTGGTTGTAAATGCTACGCACACTCCACGGAGTCGCGAAGGGAGCTCCATGCCCAGATCGATCGGCACGTGAAGAAGAG
>JAJBVF010000320.1 GCA_020859965.1 Clostridiales bacterium | reverse complement strand
GACAATAATCGCCGAAAGAATCAGCTTATACCAGGTCGTCCCCAAAAAATCTTTGCAAAGACTGTAGATCGTTTCTTTTTTGAAAATGGACAGATTGGAAGAAAATCCCATCACAGCCAGGTTGATCGTATAAAGTCCGGTATTCACAATAATTCCGGAGAGGATCGGCTCTACCCCAAGCCTGGTCTGCAGAGAAGCCATAATAAATCCGGAACAGACGCCGGCGGCCATCGCCGCAAACAAGGCCAGGATCGGATGTCCCATGATCGCCACCTGTGCGCCGACCGCGCAGCCCAGTGTAAAGCAGCCGTCCGTCGACAGATCCGCGATATTCAGAATCGAATAGCTCAAAAACAGAGCCAGCGCAATCAGGCCGTATATGATACCCAGCTCCAGCGCGTTTGTCACGACCGAGAGGGAAATGAGTGAAGTAAGAAAATCCATTAGGTTCCTGCTCCTTTCTGTATGCAAATCATCACTACAGGTTTTCTCAGGTATATAGTATATATTATAAAATATAAAGCTTAGAGATTAAAGTTTAAAATGATAAATCATCTGCCTTTGTAAGCATTCAGAGCGGCAGGTCGGAGAACCCGAACCCCCTGCGGTTTTGAATAATTACAACAAATTAAAGCTGCATGACAGGGCTTTGACAGCCGGACAGGGAACTCCTTCCCTGTCCAAACTGTATTACATCCCGTTTTGACAGCCATATGCTCATTTTAATTCCGGCGCAATGAGGAATCACCCTTATCAAAAATCAGACATACAGCAGCCATTTGCCTTTTTCCGGCACGGTCCTGGCTCTTACTCCATCTCTTCCGATGTCACTACTTCTACGATCTGAGTAGCCACCTCTTCAAAGCCGCTGTAGTCGATGCCGAGTGCTTCTGCTGTCTCCGTGTTTACTGTAACAATACCATTGTCAAACGTAACGACCGGAGTCTCCGCCGGATCTGCACCCTGAAGGATCTCTGCTGCCATATCTGCAGTCTCTGTGCCGAGCAGCTCATAGTCTACGCCAAAACCAACAAATGCGCCGTTTGCCGCGAAGGAATCCGCACCGGTGTAATGCGGAATACCCGCCTCGATCAGTGTCTCGTAGATGGAAAGCTCTGCCGCCATTACGGTATTGTCGGTCGGTGTAAAGATTGCCTGTACGCCGTCCGCTACCAGGGATTCTACCGCCTGCTGAACTTCTGAGGTATTTGTACCGGTTGCTTCTACGTACTCAATGCCCTTCTCATCCAGATATGCCTTTGCGTCCGCGATCGGCTGTGTAGAAGAATCCTCGGACAGACTGTACAGAAGACCTACCTTCTCAAGATCCGGATTGGCGATAAACATCAGGTCGAGAATCGCCTCTGTATTCAGAGCGTCGCTGGTACCTGTGATATTTCCGCCGGGAGCGTCCATATCCTCTACCAGCTCGGAGCCCACCGGATCAGACACTGCCGCAAACACGATCGGAAGTGGATTATCTTCCGCTTCTCCTACTGCTACTGCCACTGCCGGAGTCGCGATCGGAATGATCACATCGACTTCGTCATCATTGATCAGCTGGGAAGCCTGCTGCTGCAGCGTAGCGGTCTCACCATTGCCGCTGTAAACATAGCCTTCGTACACATAGGTATCTTCGCCTTCCTCCGAAAGAGCGTCCAGTTCCGCCAGGATTGCGTCCTCGATCTGATCCAGGGATGCATGATCCATGTACTTGAGAATACCTACCTTGTACTCCTCCGCCATAGCTGAGCCTGATACTGTCATGGCTGTCATTGTCGCCGCAATCGCGCATACTGCTAATTTCTTCTTCATTTTCATTTTCCTTTCTTTCACATTGTAATGGTGCGCTGTAATACAACGCATGGTCGTTTGCTGAAAAAGCATTCCTAAAAGAACATGCTTTTCCGCTTTCCTCTATCGTTCACACCGGTTCCGGGATGCCTGCAGCCAGAATCACTGCCCTTATGAGAAGCTTTCTCTCATACCGGCACCACGCTCCCCGCAAAGGGAAGCACATACACCTTTTTCCCGGTGAAATCGATCTGATTTAATAAAGTATCCAGATCCGCGGATGCCTCCATCCCCATCGGACGGACCATGTCGGGATCCAGCTCCGTCAGCGTATAGACATGGGCTGCCTTATTCAGCTGTTCTACGGTCAGATAAAAGATATAGCCGCCAATCGTGAAATCCGCCCGGAGGGACGCATCCAGATGTCCTTCCTGCAAGGGCTTCAGCCAGCTGAAATAATCCGGTGCCCCGCCGCCCTCCGGACATTTGCAGATCCAGAGCATCGTGCCGCCCGGCTTTAGCGCACGCATGGCGTTCAACATGCCTTTGCACCCCTGATACAGATTCATATCCTTCGGCGCTCCGCCGCTTGAGCAGAGTACGATATCCGCGGGTTCTTTTACCTCAATCTCGTAGCATTTTTTCTGGAAAGCACAGCTTGCCTCCCAGGCCGCGTCCATCTCTCCGGAAAAAATCCCGCTGTGAATGCCTCTCGCGGCGACAACAAGATTGATCCCAAAATCTGCATGGACCAGATGCGCGGCTTCCATCATATCCTCATGAATCGGATTGTCCGTCAGCTTGCAGCAGCCTACCCGGACATCCGTCATGGCTTTTTCCGGATCCAGCGCACGGCGGTGGTTCTGCCGGATGGAATCGCGCCCTGACACGCCGGGCAGAAGATTTTTCCTGCCACCGCCAAAACCCGCCATCATGTGATGCACAGTCCCGCCCATAACGATGACCTTCCGTCCGGTCACCAGCGGATTTACCCGAACCTCCGTGCCTCTGGAAG
>JAJBVF010000325.1 GCA_020859965.1 Clostridiales bacterium | reverse complement strand
TTCCATAAGCCTCCGCAGCCTGCCGGGTGGTCACAGACTGCTTGACTGCTTCAAATACATTCATACCTCTAAAACCTCCTTTCCCGGTATGTACGGCAACGTCTGCCCAAAAGAAAAAGCACCTGAATCTTTTCAGAATCAGGTGCTTTCGCAGTGACCCCGCCAAATGGCAAGGCCGATTTAGTTTTCGTCTACATAGAGCGCTGCAAAACGAATATCTTCCGCAAGTTCGCATCTCCACTGGGCATTCTCTACTCGCTCAGCCCTCTCTCTGATGCACTTGAGGAAATCGACGCTTTTCGTTTGCTCCATAATGTCATCAAAGATCTCGCTCAAGTAGTAGAATTCCTCGTCTGTACATTCTCCTTTGATAAACTGGATAGATACATCAAGGTCATCTAAAAGAGCCTTCAGTTCCTTTTCCCACCAGAGATCAGGGTAATATTGCGCCCCTGGCTCTTTCATTCGTTCCTGGATGACAGCATGAAAAGTGGAAAAATCATTCATAACATTCACCTTCTCCTTTTTGTTGTGGGCTGGTACCTCGCATCTGGGAAAATGGTTGCTATCTGCCCATGCGTTTTAATAACGCCAACCCGTACTCCTTTATATGTTCCCCAGATGATTTGACCATCTGGAACACTGCGGTTGGATTTCAAACCGCTTACATGCTCACCAGCCCGAACCATATCCTTAACTGTCCATGATTTAGGGAACCATGCCATATTTTTCCCGGTTCGCTTTATCTTTTCCTTACTGGAGGGGATGTTTCCGACACGGACTCCGTTAGAGTAGGTCTTAACAATGTTATACCTGATCCCGTTTTGATCCATAATCTCAAGAGCACTTTGCCCATGGCCTCCGCTTTTGATGTTCTGTATCTTGCCGGTTCGTGGATTCCGAGTATATCGGCCATCAAAAGAATGGATCAACGCTCCATGATGGACACGGTCGCTGCCGTGAGATGTATAATAACGTCCTGATTCTCCGGTTCCCATCAGCTCACCTTCTTTCTCTTCTGAGAAATCCAGTTCTCATACTGATGGAACTCTGCCAGGGGCAAAGCATCACAAAACACATCTTCCGGCATCGAACCATGAACGAGTACGTCCTGCGGCTTCAGATACTCTATCATGGCATTCAGCCCTGCTCTGAAATGGTATCTGTTCTCCCGACCACGGATACACCCGTATGTACTGATCGCTACAACGCTGTTCCGTTCTACTCCAATAAATGCGAAGGGTATGTCACCGACCACGCACTCCTTGTAGCTTCTCTCGTCACCCCATCGGATATTGGGAATCACATAGATACCTTGCTCCTGGAAATAACAACCAACAGCTCTGCTCATGTATGTGTTTGTCAACTGGAGAGTCAGAGGCATATCTCTGTAGAGAGAGCAATCTGGTGTGATGATACCGGGGAACGGATAGAATTTCTGAACGTATTCCTCCGGTTCTTGCAAGACCTTTCGAAACACGACATCGTGTTCATAAAAGTGAATGAACTCGTCATGGGTCTGAGAACAGGAGATCTTTGAAAAAGGGATCAGGTTCTCAGGAATGATCCGTTTTGATTGGGCTTTTATTCTGGGAATTTGCAGCAAGCTGTCGAAAGATGCAGCCTCCACAAGCCAGGGATAAAACCCATCATCGATAATTTTCATATTAATCCTTTCCGCCCATATATGGGCACGAGCATTTCTATCCTACAGATATACATCGTGCAAAAATCGTGTAGCCCTTAAAATAAGGCTTGCACGGGGCGAGAAGGTATGCTACAATCAAATTGCAAAGTGGGATTATAGCATAGTCCCTCCGCCGAACGTGCTGATCAGATTGTTCCCAGCAATCTTGGTCAGTACGTTTTTTTGCACTCTTTATCATACATCCAAAGAGCATCACCGCCTTTCCTGTTTACGCCGCACATCCGCAAAGCTCTTGGAAACCTGGTATGCCTGAATAATTTCATTCCGGCTCATTCCCCGGCTTTCTTCATAAGGGATCATAACCTCACCGCAGAGCGCCTTTGCCTGCCACTCGACGCTGCAATATGCCGGAAGCTCCCTATCCTCAAAAGTCCTGGAGATGATCGGCGTATATCCAATTGCGAACAGAAACACATGGCAGATCTCGTGGCAGATAAATCCACGGAATGCACCATTCCCATTTTGGTAAGCCCCATTATAAACGGTGTCCTTGATCTCTATGGTCATGCCACCCATGTCATTAGGGCTGCACTGAGCCATCGTGTTCGGTGGAAGGTGACGATCCTCTACAACGATATAATTGCTGCCGGGGAACACGTCAGCTAGATGATCCAATGCTTCAAGCACCGGAAATGGCCCACTGCTTGGCACGCCAAACAGTTTCCGAAGGAAGGGTGACAATCTGCGCAGGTCATTCCTGCTTATTGGTTTCGTTTGGTAGTCCACTATTACTTATTGCCCTCCTGTTTGCTCAACAGTTCCAAAATTTTTTGCGCTGTCTCATCGTCCATGTTATCGAAAGAACGTGCAAACTGCATCGCAGCTCGACGTTGCGTTATCCCAGCATTTCCTACTGTGATCTTGTACTGCGTCTTGGATTCCTCGATGGCATCCTTCAGTTCTTGCCGTTCGGACGGTGTCAAGTGGTACAACTGCGATATTTTTTCAACCCAGTCCGCAGGAACATTCTTTCTCCCATTTTCAACTGCTGACAAAAATGGCACAGAAGTTTCCAGCTTGGCAGCCATATCGCCCATGACCTCATGACACCTGATCCTCAACACACGGACATATTCACCGAATTTCGTATACGCCATGTCTTGATG
>JAJBVF010000139.1 GCA_020859965.1 Clostridiales bacterium | reverse complement strand
AAAGATGGTACCTAGAGTGGAGCCTTGATTAAATAATCTTTCCATATCTCTTATAAAAAATTGTCGGAATTGCCGGCTGGACTTCCCGTGGATGTAGAAGGTCTCGTATTTCGTGAAGAAAGGGCGGCATGTTTTGTCGGGCAGATAGAGGAGGCAAAGGAATACCGGTACGAACTCGTCTCTCGAACGAATACCTCTTTGGCTTTCCTTGATTCGTTGACATTGTACAAGGATGCTTACGGCCGCTGGTCTTGGGAAAAGGTTTATAATGAGAGCGGCAATATACGCGTACTGAATGGGCGTGAAGGTTGTGACGCGGAAACCGAAGAAATCAGCTTGAACGGTGATTTGGTGCGCCTGACAGAAATGGATGGAACCACAACCCAATACTGCCGTATATATGGTACAGGAGGAGATACCCTCACCATCCGGGATTCTCGCGGAAAGGATACGGTGATTCTTAGTGATGCTGCTGGTCGTGAGATAAAACGAACGGATCAAGATGGAAAAGTAACTACTACTTCATATGATGCCATGACGGGGCAGCCTTCTTGTGTTACAACGCCGGACGGCAAGCAAATGTGGTATATCTATGATTTCCGGGGGCGCTTGGTTCGGCGGTATGGCACGGCCGTCCAGCCCATGAAATGGGAGTATGATGAGCAGGATCATATTGTGGCCCTGCATACGTACCGTTCTTCGGGGAAAATATTGGATACGGTTCCTTCTTCCGGTTCGGATGTGACATGCTGGCATTATGATCCTGCGACCGGAGTTTTATTGGAAAAAGTTTATGCTGATGGCTCCAAAACGTTGTATACGTATGATAAGTGGTGGCGTCTCGTAACCCGCGCGCAAGCTCGGGGTATAGTAACTACTTATGAATATGATTCTGTCACAGGTCAGGTGGCGCTCATCACCCACAGTGATGGGACTCCTTCCGTATCCATTGACTATGATGCCATGGAACGCATTTCAACTATTCATGACGCTTCCGGTACCCGGAATATGACTTATACGGGTCTGGAAGATATAGCTTCGGAAACTACTTCCGGAATGACGGAGAGCATACTCTCCTTCCAGCGTGACAGCATGGGACGTCCGTCAGGCCATGTTTTGTCGCTGAATGAAAAAACGGTACAGCAGGTCGAACTCGAATATGATGCTGATGAGCGTCTCGCTACGGCTTCGCTCAATGGCTCGTCTTTCGCGTATGGATATGATACTGCGGCGGGCTGGCTCAATAGCCTATCATATCCAAACGGGTTGGTGAAGAGGACGACATTCCATGCCAATCTGCCGTTGCCAGTATCTCTGACTTATGTAAAGGGTTCTTCTGCCACCCCGGACCTTAAACATGTCTATACTTGGGACAGCATGAGGCGTCCTTCCGTGCGGGAAGATTATGTAGGTTCAACGGCTCTTTCACGCCGCCATACGTATGATTACAATGCACGAGGAGAATTGACGGGAGACACCATGAATGCGGGAGGTTCCTTTAGCTATGCCTATGACAACATCGGCAACCGAATTTCCAGTATTTATGAGGGCAATAATCTGAATCAGCATACTGCAGTGGCACATTCCGGAACGGTTTTTACTCCTGCGTATGACGTGGATGGAAACCAGACCAGGGTGAACACATCCACGGGAACATGGTCTGTCCAGTATAACGCGGATAATAGGCCTGTTATTTTTTCGCAGGGAAACAGAAAAGTGGAATGCGTGTATGACTATCTTGGGAGACGTGTGGAAAAAGTGGAATATGATGGAAATGCCTTGACCAAGCGTACCAGATTCGTGTATATGGGATACTTAATGGTAGCAAGCATGGACTGCACGCAAAATACCTCCAATCCGTCCTTGGTGGCTACGTGGTTCTGGGATCCTGCGGAATCGGAGTCGACACGAGTACTGGCAATGTGTACGCACAACGCGGACAAGAGCGTGGCCACCACCCGGTATGTAGCGCACGATCTGCTCAAGAGCATAAGCGCTCTGTTCGACTCCTCGGGAAACCGTCAGGCGAAGTTTGAATATACGCCCTACGGAGAAACCTTGAGTTCGGAAGGAATTAAGGCTGCGTCTATGCCATTCCTTTATTCCTGCGAGTACCATGACGAAGACTTAGGTTTGATTTACTACAATTACCGCCATTACAATCCCCAAGATGGTCGCTGGATATCCAGAGATCCGATTGGAGAAAAAGGTGGTGTCCATTTATATGGATTTGTAAAAAATAATCCTGTATCAATTAGTGAGTATCTAGGTCTGTCTTTTTCTTCCAGAGAAGAACGGTATGGAGATGGTTGCGTTTTAACACAGGACCCTAGTGATATTACAGTGACTGAGGAGTTTGCTGGTACACGGGAAACCGAAAGATATGTACGTAAAGTATCTGAAGCAGTAATTGAAAAGCACACTAAACGTCCTAAACTTGTAAAAACCGCAGTTAAAGGATTAGATGCTTTAGGGATGTCTTTCACTACAGCGGCACCCTTTTTGCTTTCTTTGCAGGTGAACGTAAAAGTAGAATTTACATGTAGGTGTAAATGCAAGTGTGAAGGTTGGTTAAAAAATGCGCTGTATGGAGAAGCAATTGCTCCAATGACAGGTTCATTTACAATTAATAGCAGAACCTTTGGTAACGGGAATCCATATACTGAAGGATTGGGATCTATCAACAAGATACCAAAAAAAGAGGAAATTGAAGAAAAGAAACAAGAAGAATTCAATAAGCTTTTTTCGTCAAAATTAAAAGAATGTGAAGAGAAATGTAAAAAGTTAAGATAAACTAGCATGAAATGTAATATA
>JAJBVF010000042.1 GCA_020859965.1 Clostridiales bacterium | reverse complement strand
ATATTATAGGAGTTAACTATATGGATTTCATTGCCTGACGGGCAGTGAGTAATAAGAGCAGAAAGAAATGTATGAAAGGGGTAAAAAGTATGCGTAGAATGAAAAAATCATCGCGTAGAGGGCGCCTTCTGGCAATCGTTCTTGCAGTCTCGATGGTATTCCAGTATTCCAGCAGGCTGGAATTACCACACTTGCAGATGATGGCACGACATTAGCGGCTGAGACAGAGGCAGGGACAGAAGCGACTGTGGCTGCGATCTCAGAGTCAGAGACCGGGGAACAGTCTGCTTCAGAGGAGATGACGGTACAGTCGACGGCGGCAGAGACTCAGACGGAGACGACTGCGCAGACATCGGATTCCACGGAAACGACCGCAGAGACTGATACGGAAACGGAGACAGAGGTCTCTTCGGAAGACACAGTTCTGGCGGGCGAGACAACGGTAGATCCGGAAAATGCGACCGAAGCTCTGACTGAGGATGAGACGGAAGAGATCACAGAAGAGGATCCTGACGCGGGGATTATGATGGTGAATGAATCCGAATCTGACGAGACAGAAGAAGAGACAGCCATTTCTCTGGCTAAGAATGCCACGGTCAGTGTTGCTCTCCTTAAAGTAAATGGAGAGACCTATGACGCAAATACAGAATATGACAGTGACAGCAACACAATCACCTTAATTGACATTATAAATATTCTGAATTTTATATATTATTCGTAAAATTAAGACATAATTCAAAGAAAGAAACGATCGAAATAAAATAAATTGAATAAATTTCAAAAATAGTGTTGACAAATCGGAAATCCTATGGTATAGTACAACCATCAACAAACACATTGTTGTTCCTATAGATCAAAACCCTATAGACAATGACAACCAGGAGGGAGGTCGAATCCAATGGACACAGTCTCACATACATTTTCAGAAACTACATGTGGCGGGATAAATGCTTCCTGTGAAAAAGACCTCAGCCAGAGCTGATTCAAGAGTCATCGTAAAAGAACGATTAATGGAGAGAAGCCGAATCTGCTGGCAGAGTACATTTATCCTACAGGTAGAAGAAGATCGGACGCGAAGGTTCGATAGAGAAGAGGCATAGAATTCATGATCAGAGACATAGTCCTGATCCTGAATAATATCTTACCCCGGATGAAATACCGAATGCGTAATGCAAAAAGTATAAAAGTACAAAGTACAAAAGAGTACGAAATAAAAAGCATAAAGTACAAGTTACAAAGTACAGAAAGTACAGAAAGTACAGAAAGTACAGAGTACATAGAGTACAGATGCGGTAAGAGACAGACGTGAAAAAAATCCGATCAGAGGATAAAAGATCTGATCAATATACGTACAAAACGTATAAGAATAGATAAATGAAATCGCGCTGACAGAACAAGTGTGAAAGCAAAATGTACTGAGAAAGGTACGAAGAATACTAAGAAGGATGTTACAAAAGCTGTGAGTACAGTGGCATGTATTGCCGGACAGCAGGATATGTCATTCGTAAGATAGCATTCGAAGAAAAAGAATCCATATTCCGGAATAATGGTTCAGACGAGAAATGTTCCTTATTTTAAGAATAGCGATTCAGAAAGATCGAATTCAGATCCACAGATAAGAAAAGATTTCAAAGAGAGAAACTGGCATCCGGATAGAATTGCTTTTAAGATTCATTATCATTCACGTCCTGCATTTGAAAATGATTCAGACAGAAAATGAATCCGCATTCGTAAAAATACAGATTCAGAGAAAAAAGAATGAATCTGAAAAACAAAAATAAAAGAAATGCCACATGGTTTATAAAAGAAATCATTCGTGTAAAGAAACGAAGGGTTACATTTATAAATAATACAGGATAAGAACTCTCCATGATACGATAAATAGAGAATAATAAAAAGGATAAAAACAAAATAAAAAATAATGAAACCGGAGGACGAAAAGTCTTCCGGTTTTTTACATGTGTTTTTTACATGTGCAGACGAGTATTTGTGCTTACGGACGCGCAGCATGACTCATCTCATGTTCCAGCATGATGGGATAGATGCGCGCGCAGTTATTGTTATCCGAGAAGGCAAAGAAGTCGTCTGCCCGCTGGCGGTACTGATCCGGCATGCGGCAGTCGTTTTTCATGTAATCACAGAGCACGTCGATCAGCACGTCGTTTGTTCTGCAGATCTCCCCAAATCCCATTGTCTCATAGAAGAAGCTGCCCTCTTCGTAATGCTGCGGTATATCGTGGTGGTGCAGGTAGATGACCGGCTTTCTCATGTAGGCAAAGTCAAACTGGACGCCGGAGAAATCGGTTACCATAAGAGCCGCCTCGCAGAACAGCTTTTCGTAGCTCATATCTCCGATGGAAGGAATGATCTCTACATGTTTATTTCGCTTAAAGTCTTTTTCCTGCGGACTGATGATAGGGTGCAGGACGTACTGGATGCGGTAACCGTACTGGTCGGCAGCCGCAAGGAGCCTGGGGTCATTGATCAGGCTGTTGTATACTTTGTAATAATTCGTTTCTTTAAAGTGAGGGTTGTAAGCGCGGGCGACGGATTCTCCTTTGGTCGGCGGAAGCGCGGAATTCATGCGCCAGGTTGGGGAGATCAGAATGATCTTTTCCGCGCGGCTTTTCAGTCCGTCATAGCGTGGCACCCCGGTCAGCTTCAGCGCATCATATCCTTCGTAGTCGTAGGGCGGCTTTGAAAGATTTTCAATCTCATATTTCGAGGCACAGAAATAAAGCTTGGTATTGTCGCGCAGGCGCTGCTGTGCGATGGCAATTTTCTGTACGGACATTCCGTGCTGTACGCAGGCTACATCAAAATGGATGTCGCCGCGGATACTCCGTGAGGTGGTAGTGCTGTAGCTGTTAAAAGCGAAAACCGTGGAATTGGACGCAATGACCAGGTTCGCATTGAGGAAGATCAGGCGATGCCAGACACTGCCGCGCCGAAGCGGCCGGTAGCCTTCCTTTATCAGGCGCTGGTAATCCGCGGAGGTTTTATCCAGAAGATAATATTTCCGGATGCCGTCGTCCTGTGCGGCGGCGTATTTATAAATGTATTCGGAGGAATCGCCTCCTTTGTAAATCTTATCCATAAACAGCCAGATGCGCTGCCTGGAAAACCAGGGACGCAGTGTGAAGTTGACTATTTTCAGGGGAAGATATTTGCGGCCGACCTTTTTCAGCAGCATTTCTCCCCAGAGAAACAGTTCTTTGCGCACTACAAACAGTGGATTGGAGAGCCGCACATAAATGCCTTTGTCATTATGAACTGCAACGTAGCGCCCAAAACGCCAGTATCCATTGTAGAGAGCGCGGGCAAAGCGGCTGGTATGGGATGGATAGGAAAGCTTTAGGCGATATTCCGGGACGGATTCCCCTGCGGACAATCTTTCTGATCCGGAAACCCTGCTGCCGGCGGATGGATTTTGTGCTTGTTCGGAAGCGGTATGCGGTCTGAGGTAGAAGCTGAGAAGGCATTTGGGAGAGTTGCCGCCTTTTCCCATAGGCCCGCCTGCTTCTGCGTCTACCGGAATCGAGATGTGGAAGGTCTTCTTTCGGATAAAAGACGTACCAAAATATTTGGTCATGGAGTAGCGGCGATTGTATACCGGACGGTAAATGCCAGAACCGAACCGGGCATACAGTTCCACCTGGTCTTCCCGCAGATAGTCGCGGTAAGAGGCATCGATCTCCAGACAGCCTTCGCGGTAGTCGATCAGATGAATGGCCAGATCCATTTCTTCGAGCGTGTGAAATTCCACTCCGTCGCAGGTGAGACGGATGGAATCCTCCGTAAATTCAAGCTCCGGATACCAGGACCAGTCTCTTTTTTTCATGCGAAGTATAGTGAGTTTAAAGGAACGGGAGGCATTGGACGTATGCACTTCAAAGTCGAGAATCGCCTCAACGCTGACATATTGAAGGATGGACGAGACCAGTTCTGTGTAAGCCGGTATCTCATCCCTGGTGAGAATGTATTTGTTGCGGTTATCAATGTTGGAGTTAAACCGGATATCGATCATGTACAGCGCCAGATGCTGCAGAAAGAGCGGAACAGTCCCATGGAGCTGCTGTTCTTTCTCCAGGAGAGGCAAAAGAAACTGTTCGAAAGGCTCATAATACCACTCCCTGGTGAGGCTGCGGATATCATATTGGTGATCGCATTCCCGCGGCTGTATATATTCAATATGGCAGTTGCCGAGATATCCGAACTTTGGATTTTGGTGAAGCAGGTGCAAAAGAATCTGTTTCTCCTGCTCCGGAAGGCCATTCGTCTTTGCAAGCGCGTCTTTGAGTTCCTGCGCCGGGAAAAGCAGCGCGTGAAGACAGGTGGGAAATACAAGGGGATTTTCGTTGGCATCCAGCAGAAGTTTCTTTTTGCAGGGACGCAGGGGGTAAAATTCAGTCGACCGGTGAATATCCTGTCCCCTCTGTGATGACATAACAAAAGAACTGCTGGTTTTTTTCGCAAAAGCCAGCATTTGTTTCAGAAATCTGCGGGAAAAAATATCACCGGCATCCAGCAGGATAATGTATTCGCCTTCCGCCTCCGGAATCTTTGCAAGCGCCTGCGCACGCGGATGATAAGGATCATCTTCATGGAGCGGGATGACCTGGATGCGCGCCCGGGAAAGGGTCTGGGCGGGGAAATCCGGCACTGGCTGCTTTGATTCATGGAGTGCGTAGAATACGGTGATGTCATAGGGGTATTTCATGTTTCGAAAATCCTTTCTATATCTGTGTCTGCATCTATGCGATATCTATGCAAAAAATTTCATTCTATTATAACAAAAAGGGATTATCTGTAATAAATACGAAATTCATTTTAACATAATTGCAATTCCTTTACAACCGGTAAATCTTTGGCCTTTGCGGATAAAAGATGTGACAAAAACATGATTTTATTCATCTTGTTTTTGACAAGAAAAAACAGGTATGATACACTGAATGAAACATAAGACAAACATAAGACAACGAGGTGACAAAGTTGGATAAATATGAATATAATCTCAAGCTGGAGGAAATCGATAAGCTTGTTGATCAGGGAGATTATAAAGAAGCTGCAAATCTTGCTGACAGCATTGAATGGCGGCGAGTCCGGAATGTCCGGACACTTTCTCTGATCAGTGAAATTTATGAGGCTGCCGGAGAGCTTGAGAAGAGCAAGGAGATATTGGTGCGTGCGTATCGGAAATCTCCTGTGGGACGGAATGTTCTTTATCGGCTGGTTGAGGTGACGACGGCTCTTGGTCAGTATGATGAGGCATTGGAGTATTATTCGGAGTATGTGCAGATCGCTCCGCATGATAACAACCGTTACATTTTAAAATATATGATCTACAAAGGACGAGGCAGTTCCGCGGAAGATTTGATCTCGATCCTGGAAGAGTATCTGGGGCAGGAGTATACGGAGCGCTGGGCGTATGAGCTGGCGACGGTGTACCAGCAGGCAGGACAGATGCAGAAATGTCTGGCGACCTGTGACGATCTCGTTTTGTGGTTTCATTCGGGTAAATATGTCAGAAAGGCACTTGAACTGAAAAAGCGCTATGCGGTGCTTACTCCAAAGCAGCAGCAGATTTATGAGGTCTGTATGCAGGAAGAGGCGCAGAGTGATTATTTTGAGGATTCGGATGAGGAAACGACGCTTGCTGCAGGACCGGAAGAAGCGGATGATGAAGTGATAGCGGAGAACATTATCGCTGAGACGGAGAAAGAGATAGCGGACGAGATCACTGCGCGTAAGGCGGAGATGGAAAAGGACGCTGGCGCGGAAGCAGAGGGTAATGCGAAGGTTAAAGCCAAAGGAAAGGCAAAGACGGATACCAGAGTGTTTTCGTTCGCGAAGAAAAAAGCAGCTCCGGCTGCGAGTCAGCAGACCAGAGTTTTACCGGATAAAGTAGACCTGGGCGAACTGCCGGTAGAGGAGCCGGACATTCCGGATCCGGAGCCGGAAGAGCATGATGATCTGCAGGTAGAGCTTGCCAGAAGTGTGAGAAAAGTCATATCGGGGGTTGCGAGAAAGCCGGAGCTGAATGAGGACGATGTACCGGCAGCGGTAGAGGCGCGGCTGCACACGATTCAGGAAGTGCCGCACAGGAAGGAGCCTGAGCCAAAAGCGGGCAGACTTTCGATTGATGATATTCTTCTCTCCATGGGCGAAAAAGGACGGCAGACCGCAGAGGCGGCGAGAGCGCAGCGAGAGGTGGAGATGACAGCCGGGCAGGCGGAGCAGTCAGAAGTGTCCGGTGAGCAGCCAGAGCTGTCCGTTGAGAAGCCGGAGCAGTCGGAAGTGTCCGTCGCAGAGCCGCAGAGAGAGTCGGAAACGGTGGTCGGGCAGCCAAAACAGTCAGAAACATCCGTTGAGCAGCCGGAAGTATCCGTTGTGAAGTCACGGCAGATGGAAGAGGCAGCTGTAACCGATACGGCAGAAGATGACGTACCGAAGCAGATGAATCCTGAGCCGGAAAAGCAGATACAGAAAAAAACGATACCGGCGGATGAGCCTGAGCCAGTATCTATGGCTTCGGGCAGATCGATCGCGGCCGCGGCGGCGGAAGAACTGACCCGGGAGCAGCTGGAAGCTATCCGGTATTCCAGCAATCCGGAGAAATTTCTGAAAAAGAGGACTTCTCTTCCCTCTTATGCGGAGGAGGAGAATTTTGGTGAGACGCGCAGGATTGTCAATACAAAAGAAGAGCTTCTGGAAGCTGCGCGCAAAGAACTGATGGCGACGAAGACAATCCGCATTCCTACGGAAGAAGTAGCAAGGGCATATTCGCAGACTCCTGAAGAGGTATCCTCTGAGAACGGGCAGGATGCGGACAGATCGCAGGCAGGACAATGGGGCAGCAGTGAAATGGATGGTGCTGTGCCGGATGTGGCCGGAGATGGTTTGGCAGATGACAGATTAAATGCTGAGTTCCCTGCAGAAGACAGGTCAGGCAGCGGCATTTCATCAGATGATCGCGGTATGGACGATGGTGTTCTTCAGGCGTCGGATATCGCTCTGGAGGAAGAGGAGGACTTTGACGGAGACGAATATTATGATGATCCGCTGACGATCGCACCGTATCTGCGTGGCCTGTTTAAGGGCTTCACTGAAATTGAAGGACTGGAGGATCAGATTGCGAATGCGATTCTTCAGGTTATGGCGAAGGGGGAAGACCGCACCTCACGCAATGGCAATATTCTGATTTTTGGTGCGCACGGTTCCGGCAAGACGACTCTGGCGATCAATATTGCAAAGGCGATCACCCAGGAAAAGGGACGCAAGGTGGCGAAGATGGCGCGGATTTACGCGGCAGATTTAAACCGCAGGGATATCGCTGCGACGATCGCGAAGATCGCGGGCGGAATTCTGATTGTGGAGGAAGCCGGGGATCTGGACGATAATACCGTAGAACAGCTGACTACGGCTATGGAATTCCGTACGGACGGCTTGATTGTGATTCTCGAGGATGAGCAGCGCTATGTACACAATCTGCTGATGAATCACCCGCGTTTTACCATGAAATTTACTGCTCAGATTTATCTGCCGGTATATACGGCGGATGAGCTGGCGATGTTTGCGCAGCAGCATGCGAATGAGCTGGACTATATGATCAGCGAAGAAGGATTTGAAGCCATCCGTCAGAAGGTGGCAGAGGCGGCTTCCTCGGAGACGCCGATGTCAGTCGGCGATATTATTGCGCTGACGGATCGCGCGATCCGCCATTCAAATAAGTTTATGCGCAAAATGTCGATGGGAAAGAAACGGTACGATGAGAATGATTATGTGCTGTTGTTCGCCCGGGATTTTAAATAAAATGGATAAATTTTCAGATTTTTCGAGACAAAATAAAATATTTGTGCTATAATCGGGCTATAATCGATGAACAGTTCTGAACTGTTTATGCCATAAGGGGTACCGACGCGCGTGGGGAATCCTTATGAACTCGTGAATATAATAAAACGGGAGGTGCTGTCTATGGCAAAAAAGGTAGTAGTTGCGATTGGCCGTCAGTTTGGAAGCGGCGGACATGAGATCGGGGAGAAGCTGGCGAAACAGCTTGGGATCAAATTCTATGATAAGGAATTGATCAAGGTGATCGCGAAGCAGAGCGGACTGTGCGAGAAGGTTCTGGAAAGCTATGATGAAAAGCCGACGAACAGTTTGTTGTATTCCATTGTGATGGATGTGTATCCGTCGGTGATGTACACGGGACCGACGATCGATCAGCAGATCTATCAGGCAAATTATGATACGATCAAACAACTGGGCGAGAGTTCCTGCGTGATTGTGGGACGATGCGCGGATTATATTCTGCGTGATTGCCCGGAGCTGGTGAGTGTATTTATTCATGCGGATGATGATTTCCGTGCAGCTCGTATCGCCCAGGAGTATCAGCTTCCGGACGCGAAAGTGCGGGATATGCTTGTGAAGACAGATAAGAAGCGTGCCAGTTATTATAATTTCCAGTCTGAGAAAAAATGGGGGGCAGCGATCAGCTACAATCTCTGCCTTGACAGCAGCTCAATTGGGATTGAAGGCAGCGTAGACCTGATTGAGACTTACATTAAGCATCGCGGATTGCTGTGATTTAGTTTTCTGTGTATAGTGGCAGGATTTTGGCTCCGGTTTATCCGGGATGTGGCTCCGGCAGAAGTGCCGGAGCTTTTTCTATGCGCAGGGGCGGGCAAGGAGTTTTGCGGCTGAAGCCGCACCCGGCCCGCGCGGGCGAGTAAGGAAAAACCACCTTACCCGATTATGCGCACACCAGCGCAAGACAAGTATAAGGCAAAAAACTGTCTTTTACTGGATTGCGCGGCTGTGCAGAAAATTCCGGCAGACGGAGCTTTGCGGATTTTCTGAGTAAGGTATGACAGGATGCATCAGTGATATCTTCGGAAAGGTTGAAATGAATTCGCAGATATGGTAGAATACGGTTTGCATGAGAGGAACGGGAGGTAGAGATGAATCTTTTAAAATACCGTATTAAAACATTATTCAAATACAAGGATCTGATCGTTGAACTGGTGGTTCGTGATCTGAAACTGAAATACCGGCGCAGCTTTCTGGGATATGCATGGACGATTCTGCAGCCGCTGTTTTTGATGCTTGTCCTGACGATTGTATTTACGAATCTTCTCGGAAAAGGAATTGAGAATTACCCGGTTTATCTGCTGTCCGGCCGATTGATGTATGACTTTTTCAAAGTCAGCACGACTTCCGCGATGAAATCTGTGACTGGAAATGCCTCTCTGCTGCGGAAAGTCTATGTGCCGAAATATATCTTTACTCTGTCCAAAGTGACAAGCTGTATGGTAGACACCGTGCTTTCTTTTGGAGCTCTGTTTATTGTAATGGTGATCACAGGGGCAAAATTTTACCCGACATTGCTCCTGATTCCGGTTGTGGTGATTCAGATTTATATTTTCTGCTGTGGTCTGGGCTTTTTCCTGGCACAGCTGAATGTGTTTTTCCGGGATATGGAACATATCTATGGAGCGCTTACGACGGCACTGTTTTATCTTACGCCGATTATTTATACGATTGACCGGCTTCCGTTGAAGATTCAGCTTGTGATCAAGGCCTTCAACCCGCTGTATTACTATGTAGGGCAGTTCCGGGATATTGTATATTATGGAAATCTGCCGGGGCCGCGCATTTTCTGGGGCGGATGGCTGATCGCTTTTCTGATGCTGACGATCGGTGTCTGGGCATTCCAGCGTTCGAAGGATCGGTTTATTCTGTATATCTGATCTACTGTAAAAGTGTTGTCAATCGACTTTTAGAGCGAACGGAAAAAAGAAACGGTTAATGTAATGAATTTCGTTTTCAATATATTATAGCGAACGACTAAAGTCGTTTCCTATAGAATATAAATCGAAGGAACGGATAGAGGATAGAGGAATGAGTAAAACAGTCATTAATGTGGATCATCTGACGATTCAGTTTAATCTGGCGAATGAAAAGGTCGACAATCTCAAAGAGTACACGATCAAACTCGTGAAGCATCAGCTTATGTTCCAGGAATTTCTGGCATTGCAGGATGTTTCTTTTCAGGTAAAAAAAGGAGAAGCCTGGGGACTGGTGGGGCCAAATGGATGCGGGAAATCTACCCTGCTCAAGGCGGTCAGCGGTATTTTACAACCATACAAGGGAACGGTGAAGGTGGATGGAAAGATCGCACCTCTGATTGAACTGGGGGCAGGATTTGATGCGGATCTGACCGCGCGGGAAAATATTTATCTGAACGGACTGGTGCTCGGACATTCGAAGAAGTTTATGGAAGAGCATTTTGATGAGATTGTAGAATTCGCGGAGCTGCAGGATTTTCTGGATTCTCCGCTGAAGAATTTTTCCTCTGGTATGAAAGCCAGACTTGGATTTGCGGTAGCTACCGTGGTGAACCCGGATATCCTGATCGTAGATGAGGTGTTGGAGGTCGGAGATATGCGGTTCCGCCGGAGGTGCAATGAACGGATGCAGCAGATGCTCTCGGGAGGCACGACGCTTCTCTATGTTTCCCACAACATTGATTCCGTTAAAGCACTCTGTGACAAGGCTCTCTGGCTGGATCATGGCAAAATGCGCATGATCGGTGACGCGCAGGAAGTGTGCGATGCTTATAAAGAAGACCAGGATGAGCTGACCCGCAAACGAAAGGCAGAGCGGCGGGCAAGGCTGAGAGAACAGGGGACAAAATATGATTATCTAGTGGTTGGCGCGGGACTTTTCGGTGCAGTGTTTGCCCGGGAGATGACGAAAGCTGGAAATCGCTGTCTGGTGATCGATAAGCGCAGCCATATTGGCGGAAACGTTTATACGGAGGATGTGGATGGTATTCAGGTTCACCGTTATGGAGCGCATATTTTCCATACCAGCGATGAAAAAGTCTGGAAGTATGTGAACCGGTATGCGGATTTCAATCATTATATCAATTCCCCGGTAGCGGTTTATAAAGATGAGCTGTACAATCTGCCGTTCAACATGAATACTTTCAGCCGCCTCTGGGGACTGAAGAAACCGCAGGAAGTAAAGGACAGGATCGCAGAGCAGATCGCGCAGCTTGATATTACGGAGCCGAAGAACCTGGAGGAACAGGCGCTTTCTCTGGTGGGACCGGATGTCTATGAGAAGCTGGTCAAGGGGTATACGGAAAAGCAGTGGGGCAGAGACTGCAAAGAGCTGCCCGCGTTTATCATCCGCAGACTGCCGCTTCGCTTTACCTATGACAACAATTATTTTAACGATCGTTTCCAGGGGATTCCGATGGGCGGCTACACGAAACTAGTGGAGAAGATTCTGGAAAACATTGATGTTATGACGGACACGGATTTCTTCGTTTACCGGAAGGAACATCCGGATATGTTTGACCGGGTTATGTACACTGGTATGATCGATGAATACTTTGATTTCTGCTATGGGCATCTGGAATACCGCAGCGTTCGTTTTGAGACAGAGCGTGTAGAGGAATCCAATTATCAGGGGAATGCGGTCGTCAATTATACAGAGCGGGAAATTCCGTATACCAGAGTCATTGAGCATAAACATTTTGAACCGGAGGCGGAGCAGGAGAATCCGAAGGATTTCTCCATTATTTCCAGAGAGTATTCCGCGGAGTGGCAGCCAGGGATGGAGCCATATTATCCGGTGAATGATGAGAAGAACAATGCGCTTTACGAGCGCTACCGCGAGCTGGCGGATAAAGAGGATAATGTGATCTTCGGCGGCAGGCTGGGAGCATACAGGTATTACGATATGGATAAGGTGATCGCGGCGGCACTGGAGCTTGCGCAGAATGAACGCCTGAAGTTTGGGCGAAAGAAAAGAAAAAAATAAACGCTGCCGCGGAAGAATAAGGGAGAACTGTGTGCGATATGGCAGCCATGAGGCGGAAATGTAAAGTAAAGAAGGAGACAGGATAAGGAATAAAAATGTTTCGGATTAAGCAATGGATAAAAATGCTGCTTCAGAATATACTGCTCCCGCTGCTTTATAATTTTTACCGCCGCAGGCCGGTGGAGAAGGGACTTGTGCTTTTTGCGGATGCGCACCACACGGAACTGCCGTTTTCCATGCGCCGGATGTATGAGATTCTGAGAGGGCAGGAAACCGGTTCTTTGTACCAAGTGCATGACAGTTCTGCGGATGTTCCGGAGGCAAATATTGCAGACAGATGTGATTCAGAGGCCCATAATACAGAGAACTCTGGCGTGTGTACTTCGAATTCACAAAATAGTGGTGCCGAAAATTGCCGCACGAGCATTAAAATAGAGCAGTATGTGACGGATTTTGACAGTCTCTCTTTCGGAGCGATGGCAAAGTATCTGCTTCTTTTTATGCGGCGGTATGCGGTGGCGGAATATGTATTTATCTGCGATTATTTCCTGCCGGTGGCATCGTGCCGCAAGCGTCCTGAGACAAAGGTGGTTCAGCTGTGGCATTCCTGCGGACTGACGAAGAAGATCGCTTATGATACTGGCGAAGATATTCCGAAAGGCTATCGGGGCAATATGTTCGATAATTATGCGTATCTGACGATGAGCGCGGAGGTTTGTGTTCCTGTGCATGAGCGCGCGCTGAGGCTCTCCCGTGATCATATTTTTGCGACCGGGATCAGCCGGACAGATTATTATTTTGACGAAAAGTGGAACCGACAGTGCCGGGAAAATTTCCTGCGGAGACATCCGGAGGCTGCCGGACGGAAAATTGCGCTGTGGGCGCCGACCTTCCGTGGAAACGCGGCAATGCCGCGGCTGGAAGGACTAGATGCGGTGCGCCATGTCGCGGAGAAATTAAAGGACGAGTGGTATTTTATCATAAAGGCTCATCCGCATATTGACCGGCTTGAAATGGTTGCGAATAGCCCAATTCCCACGGAGGAGCTGCTCCCGGTGGCGGATGTTCTGATTACCGATTACTCTTCGGTTTTGTTTGACTATCTGCTGTACCGCAGACCAGTGATTCTGTTTGCGCCGGATCTGAACGAGTACGAGAGTGCGCGTGGCTTTTATATAGACTACCAGAGCATTCCGTATCCGCATGCCGGGACGGAGGAGGAACTGCACGCTGCTTTGACGGATATGGAGAAGGAACTGCAGACGGATCCGACCCATACAGATGGAGAACTGCGAACGGCTCTGGCGGATACAGGGGAGAAAGTGCGGGATATACAAACCGGAATTCCGGCAGGAGCTGAAGGTGTGGGAGCAGGCCATGAGATGATGAAGGAAAAGGACAGATCTGTGGCTGCCGGACCGGAGCCTGGGCAGAAGGCCGTTCAGAGAAATCCGGAAGCGAAGAAAAACAGCAGGAGGGGCTGGTATGAGTCACACAGAGACGAAATCGACCGTTTTCGGGAAACTTACGTCGGAGCCTGTGACGGGCATGCGACAGAGCGGATACTGGAATTGATCGGACTGTCATAAGAGATGGAATGTCATAAGAGAATGAAATATCAACTGTCGGAACGGATCATGTGCTGCCTTTGCGGCATGTCAAACAGAGCGTCTGGAGGGAAAGGTTGAATGAACATAGCGATTATTTTTGCGGGAGGAAGCGGCGTCCGGATGGGAGCCGGCATTCCGAAACAATTTCTTGAAATTAATGGGAAGCCGATCCTGATTCATACGCTGCAGCTGTTTCAGGATCATGATGAGATCGACCGGATTTACCTGGCGATGAATAAGGAATATATCGATTACGCGGAGGCGCTGGCACAGGAGTATTATATCGATAAGCTTGCGGCGGTGGTTCCGGGCGGTGAGACTGCACAGGATTCGATTTACAACGCGCTTGTGCGGGCGCGTGAGGAAAATCCGGAGGACTCCATTGTGCTGATTCACGATGGCGTCCGTCCATGTGTGGAATATGATGTGATCAGTGAAAATATTGAGAGTGTAAAGACCTACGGAAGCGCGATTACGTCTACGCTCTGTTATGAGACGATTCTGGTGAGCCATGACGGACGAAAGGTGGATGAACTGCCGCTTCGCAGTGAGAGCTATGCCGCGCAGGCGCCGCAGAGCTTTTATCTGAAGGATATACTGGATGCGCATGAAAAAATACGTGTGCGGGAGAACCGCTATGAAAATATGGTTGATGCCTGCACAATCTACCGCGCATTGGGACGTCAGCCGCACATTGTCCCCGGCAATCGCGGCAATATCAAAGTGACGACCCCGGAGGATGTATATATGTTCCGTGCGCTTTTGCAATATCGGGAAAACGAGCAGGCATTTGGCCTGACGCAGCCGGATCGCATCGCGTCGAAGATGAGAAGATACCGTCGGCGGAAGGAGCAGGCGTAGTGGCGGCTGCTTTGCAGCCTTATGGTCGGCGCAAATGGAAACGATGAATGTCTTTCCTGTAATTTTGCGGCAGATTCTTAGATAGAGGAGTGAAGTGCGGAATGGAAAATGGCAGAATGCGGAAGCTTTGGTATGACGATCAAACTGTGCAGGAGGATCTGGAGCGGATCGCGGACTCTGATCTGATCGACTGGGAGATGCTTCGGGGAAAACGAGTGCTGGTGACCGGAGCGACAGGGCTGATCGGATCTTTGATGGCGCGTGCGCTGGTGTGTGCGAGCGTATCCCGGTCCCTCGATATCCGGGTGGCGGCTCTGGTGCGCAATCCGGAAAAAGGGAAAGCGGTTCTTGGCGCATTTCTGGAGGACGGCCTGGAACTGGTGACCGGGGATATTTTATCTCCGCTTACGGTAGATGGCCCGGTGGATTATATTCTGCACGGTGCGAGCATGACCGCATCGAAGGATTTTGTTGATCACCCGGTGGAGACGATCTCGACTGCCCTGAAGGGGACGGAACATGTGCTGGAGCTGGCGAGAGAGAAGCAGGTAAAGAGTATGGTGTATCTCTCGTCCATGGAGGTCTATGGCGTGGTGGATTCCGCCCCGCAAGCAGCTGTGTCCACATCAGCTGATGCGGATACTTCTGCTGCAATCTCAGATGTAAATGCTGACAGGCTCTCTGGTGATGTTGACTTATCGGAGACTGCAGCTTCCCCTGCAAATCAGTCCCCTAAAAAGCCGGCAATCGTGCGGGAAGCAGATTACGGCTATATTGACCCGCTGCAGGTGCGCAGCAGTTATTCGGAAGGCAAGCGTATGACGGAGGGACTCTGTGCGGCATATGCGCATGAATACCAGGTACCGGTGAAAACGGCACGTCTGGCGCAGACCTTTGGCGCGGGAATTCCGAAGACGGAAAACCGTGTGTTCGCGCAATTTGCGCGCAGTATTATGCAGGGAAAAGATATTGTGCTGCACACAGATGGAAGCAAGGCACATTGTTATTGTTATACGACAGATGCAGTGCTGGGGCTTCTGACGGTGCTGCTTCGCGGGAAAGATGGAGAAGCCTACAATATTTCCAACGAAGAGACGTACGGCACCATTCGGGGGATGGCCGAAATGCTGATCGAAAGGTATCCGCAGAGCGGTTCACGGCTGGTGTTTGATATTCCGGAAGATGCAAATCAATACGGCTATGCGCCGACATCGCAGATGCTGATCTGTTCGGAGAAAGTGCGCGCACTTGGCTGGAAGGCGCAGGTGCCACTGCCGGAGATGTTTGAGCGGCTGATGGCATCGATGAAATGTGAGAAATAATATAAAAAGCGTTGCAATGCGGCGTCGGTGAAATGAGAGAAATGGTGCAGAACGGCGTTGCAATGTGCGTTGGTGAAATGAGAAAAATAATGTGCAACAGACAGGCAGAATGCACATGATATTATGATACGGGCTTCCGGGATTTCAGGTGCCGGCGAGATGAGCGGGGATCCGATAGCGTGGAGCATGAGACGCTTTGGGGTGAATGCGTATGAGGCTAAGGGATAAGCGAAATGAATTTGAGCAGGACTGGGTGCAGGCGCCCAAGCGGTCGAAGCTGATTCGCGGTGAGGATCTGGAAGGGGCGCGTGTTTTGCTGATTGGCGATAGTCCTGAATTGCAGAGGGCGATCGCATGGTCTTTTCTTGCGTGGAATGAAGATGCGCCGGCTTCTGTTGCGGCAAATCCGGATGGCTCCTCAGATCTGAATCCGGCAAAATCAAAATTATCCCGAAGCGATGTGAAAGTACAGGAAGCCGTCTGGGAAGGCGGCAGTCTGCGCGTGACAAAATGCTTTGGAGAAGAATCGGATGAAGAGCCGAGGCAGGTATTTGCGCCGGAGGAGGCCGATTATCTGATCCTGACTGGATATTGCTGCCGGAAGGTGAGTCCATCAGTTGATGAACAGGCAGACGCGCTGCGTCATTTTGTGGATCTGCTGGACTGCCTGTCCGGCATGTCTTTTAAGCGAATGCTATTACTGTCGGACGGGCGGGTTTATGGAAAATTGCCGTCTGCGTTTGCTGCCTCAGAAAATGAACTGCGGGAATTGAAAGCAGAAAGCTTTGAAAATTTTGCGGAGGAAGAGAACTTTGCACAGGATGGCGCGGAAGTACAGCTTCTGTTGCGCGCAATGGAACAGGAAGTGGCGGAGCATGCAGCCTCCGGCGGATTTTCTTATGAAATCCTTCGGACAGGACTGATTTACGGATCAGGATTTGGATGCTCTGAAGCCGGAACTGTTGAAAGAGGCGGCAAGATCCTGTCTTTTAGGCGGGAGCCTGTTTCAGGGAGCTCTTTTGGAAACCGTGAATACTGGTTGGACAATTGGATTGATGAGATTGCAGAAAAGGCTGTGACAGGCAGGGAAATTCTGGTTTCGCTGTCGCCGGAGCGCAGCTCTTATATCTGCATACACGATGTACTGACAGCGATTCAGTTCGTACTGACCCGCTGTCCGGCGAATAAGATTTTCAACGTATCCGGCAAGGACTCAGATCTGACAAAAGGAGAGGCGGCAATGCTTCTTTACCGGAATTTTCCGGAATCCTGCCGGCTTCGGATGAATACCGATGGATCATCAAAGAGAAATTCGGGAGCTTTTTTAAATACACAGCTTTTGCGGCACTATGGTTTCGAACCGGCGATCACGCTGGAAGACGGACTGTGTATGCTTGTGTGGAGTCTGCAGCGTCAAATGACGGTTAATGATAAGGCCAGCATAAAGTTGCAGGTTTATTTTGACAACGCTTATTCAGGCAAATTGAAAGCCCTGCAGAATGTTTTACTGGGTACACTGCTGGAAGTGGATCGCATATGCCGGAAGCACGGGATACAGTATTTTCTTGCCGGAGGCACATTACTGGGAGCGATCCGTCATCATGGCTTTATCCCATGGGACGATGATGTGGATGTGATGATGACGCGGGAAGAATATGAGCGGTTTCTCCAGGTGGCGCCTGGTGAGCTTTCGGATGCTTATTTTCTTCAGCTTTCGAATTATAATCCCTATACAAGAATACGAGTGAATGATACCATCTTTTCATCCGAATTCATGGCGCGTTTTGAAGACATTCACAGCGGGATTTTTCTGGATATTTTCGCGCATGACCGAACAGCAGCACATAAAGGATCGCAGAAGCTTCATTTTATGGTCACAAAGCTGACACGGTCGATCGTATTTAATAAATGGGGAAATACAGATGTGAAAGGCGACGGAAGCCATCCGGTGATCCGATGGATCGTAAGCCGTCTCAGGCATATCATTCCGATGAAGCTTGCCTTGTGGGCGCGCGATCACACGCTGGTATTTTTCCGGAAAAAAGAGACCGGTTTCCTGTATGACGGAATGGGACAGAATATGGGCAGGGGCGCGTTTCCGGAAAGCTGGCTTTCAGAAGCTGTGTATGTGGATTTTGAAGGACATCCGCTTCCGGTGCCCAGAGACTATGACAGCTAACTGACATGGCTGTACGGAGACTACATGCAGCTGCCGCCGGTCAGTCAGCGCAGGGCAAGTCATGAAACGGTGCTTATGGATCTTGGACCTTATATAGAAAAAACTCAGGGTGATGGATCGCCGGATCTCTGATGGCGGCATTGCAGCCCTGCGTCTGGCACAAAGGAACGGAGCAATCAGCTTTTGCATTGTAGTGGTGCAGTGAAAACCGCTGCATGGTGATTTACTGTATCTGTGACAGTATGAAACAGGAGTTTTTTTCTTTGGATGGAAAGGATATGGTGGAATGCTTTCGGTAATACTTCCCGCGTACAACGAGGAAAAAATGATCAGAAAGGCTTCGGAGACGATTGATCGGATTCTGTCGGCGGAGCAGATACCGTATGAGATTGTCTTTGTAAATGATGGCTCGAAAGACAATACCTGGAGTGAGATTGAACAGGCGGCCGAAGAAAACCCGCATGTCACAGGCATCCTTTTTTCGAGAAACTTTGGCAAGGAATCCGCAATGCTGGCCGGACTGGCGGAAGCCTCCGGAGACTGCTGCGCGGTGATGGACTGTGATCTGCAGCACCCGCCGGAAACACTGGTGGAGATGTACCGGCTCTGGGAGCAGGGCTACGAGGTGATTGAAGGTGTGAAGCGTACCCGGGGAAAAGAGAGTACACTGCATCGAATGAGTGCGGGGCTCTTTTATAAGCTGATTTCCAAAGCGGTGAAGATCGATATGTCACGCGCTTCGGATTTTAAACTGCTGGATCGCCGCGCGGTGGACGCACTCCTGTCATTGCCGGAGCGGAATGTGTTTTTCCGGGCGCTGTCGTCGTGGATCGGTTTTAAGACAGTTTCCGTAGAATTTGACGTGCAGGAGCGTACGGAAGGCGAATCTAAATGGTCTACCCGCTCACTGATCCAGTATGCGATCAAAAACATTGCCATTTTCTCAACAACTGCGCTGCAGTGTGTGACGATCGCCGGTGTCGCAGTATTTGTTGCGGCGATCATTCTGGGGATTCAGACGCTGGTTCGTTATTTTTCCGGACACGCGGTAGAAGGATTTACAACGGTGATTCTGCTGATTCTGATCATCGGAAGCCTTGTGATGATCAGTCTGGGAATCATCGGTTATTACATCGGCAAGATTTATGAAGAGGTAAAGGGAAGACCGAGGTATCTCATATCAAGGAAGATCGGGCGGAAGGAACAGTGAGAGGGCTTACTGCTGAATCCCAAAATAGGACGGAGTCAGCAGCGCCTCAGTCTGCGCCTCATAGTCAAACACATATCGTTCATACGCATTGATCACATGCGTATCCTGATACTTGTCATACCGCTTGTGCTGTCTGCCGTAAGACATATGGACATGCCCGTGCAGAAAGAAGCGCGGATGATATTTGTCCATCAGTGTAAGAAAGCTTTTAAACCCCTGGTGAGGCAGGTCACGCCCATCGTTGAGCTGATAGGCGGGTGCGTGTGTTACCAGAATGTCAAATCCGTGGTGGCGGAAGAGTTTCCAGCCAAGCCGCCGCACACGTCTGCGCATTTCCTGTTCGGTGTACTGGTATTCGCCGGGGCGATAGCGCATGGAGCCGCCCAGCCCCAGAATGCGAATGCCGTTGTACACAAAAATATCATCATCAATACAGATACAGCCTTCCGGCGGTATTTTGTCGTATTTCTCATCGTGATTCCCGTGGACATAGAGAACCGGCGCGGAAGAAAACGTGGTAAGAAAAGACAGGTAATTTGGATTCAGATCCCCGCAGGAAATGATGAGGTCAATCCCTTCCAGTTTTTCTTTTTCAAAATGATCCCAGAGATAGGCGGATTCTTCATCCGCGATGGCCATGATCCGCATGGTGATTGATTTTCCTTTCCGTTAACGCGTCAGGTTAAGCCTGCTTTCTGAGTCCCTGTCGGGCAACGCGCCAGATTAAGCCTGCTTTTTGACTCCCTGCTGAGCAACAACCGGTTTTGCCTGTTCTTTCAGCTCATATTCTTCAGGGATAGAGCCGATTACGTTTTCAGCGAGCCAGTCCATTTTGACGACTTGTTCCGGAGTCAGGGGATCTTCTGTTTCTGCTCCAGAAGCTGACCATCCATCAGGCGCGGCAGAGGAAGAGCTTCCCCAGGGGCGGACGATGCCGGTCTGTGAGTAAAGGACACCGGAGAAGGGATTGAACTCGCCGGCGCTGATGGTGTGTTTTAACAGTTCTACCAGCCGCTTGGTGCCGATCGGCAGGTTCTGAGAGCAGATGACGTCCACCACGCCGGAGGACATACCCCACCAATAGTTGATCGCCTTGCCGGTGTCGTCGTATTTCCAGGTACCGTCCATGATTGTCCGGATCAGTTTTTCGTAAAAACGGCCCCAGTGGCAAAGCGGCATCGCCAGATTCTGCGGGCGGCCGTTTACCATGTGGTAGATGCCGAAATAGCGGGAAGCCTCTTCCGGGATCACCATATCTTTACCGGAAATGCAGGCAGGGTTGATGCGGCGGATCTCTTCGTTGATATCCACATCCTTTTTGGAAGACCACTCCAAGTAGACCTTTGCCCGCGGATTGATCATTTTCGCTCCGAGTGCAAAGGCATTGATGTTGGAAATCGTGCCGAACAGCGGATAATCCGCAATGTAAGTCAGCCTGTTGTTCTCCGCCATCGCGCCGGCAATGGCGCCCATCAGAAACTTTGCCTCATGCATGCGCGCGTAATAGGTGCGTATGTAGCGGTGCGAGGTGTTTAGCGAACAGTTCAGAATGCGGACGTCCTGATTCGCGATCGCTGCTTTTACACTGGCAGCGGCAAAGACCGGTGTGGTCGTAAAAATCAGATTGCAGCCCTGCGCGATCGCTTCGTTTAAGCAGGAATCGATGGTCTCGGCCGTGATGCCGCTGTAAGCGATTGTGCTCACCTCTTCCGGGAAGGTCTGCTCGAGGTGCAGGCGCCCGAGTTCATGTGAATAGATCCATGCGGAGGAGCCGGGAGTCTTGTCATAGACAAAAGCGATCTTCAGCTTTGACGGACTGCTGGGAAGCAGGCGGCTCAACAGGGGCTTTTTCTCCTTTGTGGGAGCCATTTTCAGATCAACCGTTTCTTCTTCGGTCAGCAGCTGAAATTCTTCCCATGCTTTCGCAACCAGCGTCTTCATTTCATCAGTGGTAATGTCATTTACAGCATCATATCCATATAGCGTAATAAAGGCGAGGAACGCATCGCCGGGGGTGATCGGGAGTTTGCCGCCGCCCTTTGCCTGGAAAGCCGCGGTAAAACGTGTGTAGATAGAGCTGAAATTCAGCCGATCGTCGTCATCCCACAGTTCATCCGGAGCTTTTCCGACCGCCGCCTGCAGCTTTGCAAAGCTTCCCTCTTTTGAAAATTCAATATAGTTAATTTTGGACAGGTTGTAAAAATCAACAAATTCATAGTAGATCACAACCTTTTTATCACCTGTGCGTTTCGGAAGAATGCGGGTCACCGTTCCGGGGATGGATATTGCCTCAAAATATTTCATCACGCTGACACGCTTGTTTCCCTCTTCCACATAGAAGCGGTTCATGTATTCCCACGCTTTGATCGGTTCACGGATGCCCTCCTCTGTATGCGCGGTGCTTAAATCCGCCCATTTATGGGAGAATTCGGAGCCTTCTTCCAGAATCGGCATATAATTGCCTGCGAAGGCATTGCTGCGACCGCCGTATCGTGTGCCGACGATCTGATCAATCGGGATCTGTACAAGTCCCAGGGATGTCATTGGCAGAGCTTCCGGGGGCAGGATTTCATCCAGAACCTGAAGCGTGGGGCGTTCGCCGCGCATCATGCGCGCCTGGTAATCCTTTTTTCCGGCTTTGTATGCTTTTCTGTAATCATCTA
>JAJBVF010000188.1 GCA_020859965.1 Clostridiales bacterium | reverse complement strand
GTCGTTTGGTCTTAGAGCTGGAATTTTAAGAATTCGCCTTGCTTTTGTCTTTCTTCTATCGTTGCTTTGCAAAAGGGTATAATGACGATAAGCTTCTGCGTTATCTGTTGCTTTACTATGAAGGCTCCGTGGAGGATATGAGACAGGTGTGGAGTGCGGCCTGTGAATTTGGTCTGGATACCATGCTGCTGGAAGAAAAGATTCTGATGATGCTTTTGTTTACGCGGCAAGGGACACAGGGATCTGAGCCTGTTTTTGAATCCTACTGGAAAAAAATTGGCCGCAAAAAGCTTTGCAGAGCTTATGTGAATCTGAAATCGTATGAATACTTTGTCAAAGGGATGCCAGTGGCAGATCCGGTCTTTGCATTCATTGAAAATGAATACCGCCGCCTGAGCGGGACGGATCGTCTGTCCGATCAGGAAGAAATCTGCAGACTGGCACTGCTGCAATATTATGCGCGTTCTGTTTCTCTGACGGAGACACAGCGGGTATATGCGTCCGAGATGCTGGAAGAATTCAACACAAAAGGAATGCGGTTCGCGTTTTTTGGACGCTTCGATCAGGAACTGCTGAAACCATGGGGAATGCAGGGGCATGTGTTTGCGGAGTACGTGGGAAATCCGGAAAGCACAGTATCGATCCTTTATCGTTATAAAAACAGAGACACAGGGACGGATTCGGAAGCTGCTGAGGAAAAATACACGAAGGAGCTGGTCCCGAATTGTTTTGAAGGAATCTTTGTGCGGGAATTTACTCTGTTTGCGGATGAGGAAATTGAGTGTATCTTTGAAGAGGAGCACGGACAGGAAAAGGCGCGCTCTGATAAATGGACCCTCAGAGCAGAACAGGAGGCGTCCGGAACCGGCATGTACAGCCTGCTGAACCGGATGTGTCAGGCTTCACATGAGAAAAAGGAACCGGAGTATAAAGAGGCATTGGAGTCGTGGCTGACACTGGAATACCTTGCGGAAGAAGTGTTTACATTAGTATAGTAGTAACAGTTCAGAACAGCATCGAAAAGAAAAGACAGACAAATAATGAAATGTAACAGGAAGGTACGGAATAATTACGCAGAATGGTGAGAGTATGATACAGGCGACAAATGAACTGATTCTGGGGATTGATCTGAATTCGGATTATGTCCAGGTGACTTACTGGCATCAGTCGGTCAGAGAACCGATGACACTCGGTCAGGAAGAAGATGTGAAGCACTTCCCAAAGGGATTGCGCCAGGATGCGAATGGAATCTGGAGACTCTGGGATGGCTTGCCGAAAAGCACGGGCGGCCAGGAGACAGAAGAGGATCTTCATCAGATTTCTGATGTATTTGGGAAAATTGAGCGGGATGAGGCAATTAGCAGTGCAGATACAGTCTTTGCGCCGGAGGAGATCCTGGCATTTTACCTGAAAGCATGTGTTGCGGATCTGAGGCTTCTGACAGAGAATGCGTCCATTCAGGCGATGGTCACGGTGAGGCATCTGACGGAAAGGCTCAATCAGGTGATCGTGGACGCACTTTTGCGCTGTGGCATAGACCGGAAGCACATTTATGTACAGGATTATCTGTCTTCTTTTTATTATTATACGATCAATCAGAAAAAAGAGTTGTGGATGCAGGATGTTGCTCTGCTTACCTATGAGAAGGAAGAGAGCGCGGGCTCTTTAGACAGCGGAGCTGAGCAGGATGCTTCGATAGCAGGTTATGTGCTGCATATTGATCATTCGACAAAGCCGGCAATTGCGCAGGTGGATCTGATCGCCCGTCAGCCAATGACGGATAAAGTCCGTGCCGGCCGTTCAGATGAAGACTGGAACAGGGAAAAAGACCGGCTGTTTTTTGAACTGCTGAAAAAGGTATTTGAACGCCGAACGGTATCCGTGAGCTATCTGATGGGTGATTATTTCAACAAAAGCTGGGCGGTGCGTTCGATACAGTTCCTCTGTACCAGACGCCGTGCTTACCAGGGGATGAATCTTTACTCCAAGGGTGCATGCTTTGCCGCGATGGAGCGGGCGGGCCTGATTCCTTCCCGCGAGATCATCTTTGGCGGCCGGGATATGATCGACCGGAATATTGGCATGGAAATGTGTATTCGCGGTAAAGAGAACTATTATCCACTGGTGAATGCGGGGGTCAACTGGTATGAGGTTCACCATGTCTGTGAATTTATTCCGCGCGGCGAACGTGAAATTCGCGTGATCTCGCGGCCAATGACCCCGGGAGATCCGACCGTTCACACCATGCGTCTGCCGGGGCTTCCGAAACGACCGGACCGTGCTACACGGCTGCGGATGACTGTCTATTTTTCATCGCCATCCTGCTGCTGTATTGATGTGGAGGATCTGGGGTTTGGCGGTTTGCACCGATCATCCGGACAAAGCTGGAGCCGTGAGATACATTTTTGATGACAGGGTTTGGCAATCTGCTTTTACAGGCAGGTGAGCAGAAGGGGAATACCGTTTCCGCCTGATTATTTGAAAAAGGAGGTAGTCATGAGCTATGACCTCTGCCTGATTCGGCAGGCGAATCAGCCATATTATATAGAAAATATCCGCACGGGGATTTATTCACTGGAAGAGCTGTGCTTTTATTTGTATAACAATCTTTATCTGATCGATGAGAGTATCATCAACGAAAAACTTTGTGACTGGATTCGCGATGAGCTGCATCTGAAACGCCTTTACAGACAGCTGTATGAGCAGCTGGATAAGATGGAAAAGGAACAGAAATCGCCGGACGCGGCTTCCTTCGTGCTTCCGATTTTCCGCGAGGCCGGCTATCTGACCAGCCAGGAGATGCGTGACTTTCAGG
>JAJBVF010000448.1 GCA_020859965.1 Clostridiales bacterium | reverse complement strand
AGAGCCATGATCAGTAAGTGTATTTTCCAGACGGTAGCCGACCATCATATAGCGTCCATCTTCAGCAGTCATAGCAGAATCCGCGACAATACTTCCGGTATTGTCCTTACAACTCAAAGCAGCGTCACTTTTGGGATTCTCCATCCCTTCTTCGCGCTGCGTCAGAAAATCATAAGCCAGTGCAAATGCATAACGTCCATAATAATCATCTGCATTGATCACAGCCATCGGGCCATCTACCTCATCGATACACGAAAGTACCGCATGCCCGGTACCCCATGGTTTCACCCTGCCCTCCGGCACAGAAAAACCATCCGGAAGATTTCGCATATCCTGGAAGACATAGCTCACCTCTATATGTCTGCTAAGACGGTCGCCGATCGCAGCGCGAAAATCTGCCTCATTTTCTTTTTTAATAATAAAAACCACCTTTTCAAATCCGGCGCGTACAGCATCAAATATAGAGAAATCCATGATGATATGACCTTCCGTATCAACCGGATCGATCTGCTTCAATCCTCCATACCGGCTTCCCATTCCAGCTGCCATCACTACTAAGACCGGTTTCTTCATCGTTTTGTCGCTCCTTCGCAATTTACTCTGATTTTTTGATAAGTTAGATTCATAAACTCTGACCCCTTCGCTCAGATTATGGCCAGATAAGAGGTAATAACCATCAACAATGGCATCAGAAGTTCACATACTGTCAGAAAGTATCCCGCAAGATCTCCATTGATACCGCCAAAATATTTCATCGCCCGATAGTAATACCATCCAAAAGACAGAGCCGCACCCAGAAGACCTGCTGCCGCATACATCGGCTGCAGACGGATCATAAACACAGCTGCCACGATTATATAACATGTGGATGTGATCTGTATAATCCTTGTGCTGGCGCTTTTGGAAAAGCCCGCAACAGTGCCTTTCGCGGAAGCTTTCGGAAATGTCACGATGGAAAATGCGCTTAAAGAACGCGACACCACAAAGCAGCAGGCATAGACTGGTATCAGATTGCCGCGCACGGAATCCAGCACACCATACAGGAGGAAAAAATAGACAATTCCACAAATGATCGCAAAAGCGCCCGCATGGGAATCCTTCAGAATTTCAAGCCGCTTTTCCATTGGTCTCCAGGAACTCATGGCATCGGATGTGTCAAGAAAACCATCCAGATGGATACCACCAGTCACCGCAACCGGTATGGCCATAAGAATGACATTGCGAAATACGTCGCGCACACCAAAATACGATGCAAAGGCATCCCAGCCGAACACAAGAAGCCCGGGCACCACGCCAATCCACGGGAAAAAGCACATCACATACTTCATATTTTCTTCTGTCCAG
This sequence comes from Clostridiales bacterium, assembly GCA_020859965.1. GTDB lineage: Bacteria > Bacillota > Clostridia > Lachnospirales > Lachnospiraceae > Choladousia. Next base: position 1,473 of record JAJBVF010000448.1, on the reverse strand, counting down.
TCACACTGGGCGGCCGGAAGCTTCGAATACATCGAAACCGCGATATTCAGACTGCACCAGCATCGTTTAATCACACGCATTCCGGCCTCCTTTCCAGGAAACAGCTCAAGGGCTTCTCTCATTACTATTCCCGCTTTTGCCAAAGCACAGATTATCCGATCTTTCCTTCACGAATACAGGTGGCAATTTCCTCTGCAAAATAAGTCAGGTAAATATCACACCCCGCGCGAAATGCAGAGATCGCCGTCTCACAAATAATCTTTTCCTCATCAATATACCCCAACTGCGCCCCGGCTTTGATCATCGCGTACTCGCCGCTCACACTGTAGGACGCTATCGGCACGTCGGTCAGATCTTTGATCTTCGCAACCATATCCAGATAGGACATCGCCGGCTTTACCATAATGATATCCGCACCTTCTTCTACATCAAGCAGTGCTTCCTTGATGCCTTCACGGCTGTTGTGATAATCCATCTGGTAGCTTTTACGGTCGCCAAAAGCCGGCGCACTCCCGGCAGCGTCACGGAACGGTCCATAAAAAGCCGACGCATATTTTACCGCATAGGACATGATCGGCACATTCAGGAAGCCTTCCGCATCCAACGCGGCACGGATTGCTGCCACGCGCCCGTCCATCATATCCGAGGGAGCCACCATATCTGCTCCTGCCCGTGCATGAGAAACCGCTGTCTTTGCAAGCAGTTCCAGCGTCCGGTCATTATCCACAGTTTCCCCGCAAAGTACTCCACAATGTCCATGCGAAGTGTACTCACACATACATACGTCGGTAATCAGGTACATCTTCGGAAACTCCTTTTTTGCCTGCCGGAGAGCCTTCTGTACGATTCCGTCTTCCGCATAAGCACCGCTGCCCACCTCATCTTTGTGATCCGGAATTCCAAAAAACATCACACTGGAGACTCCTGCGTCAAGCAAAGACTGCAGCTTCTCCCCCATCCGGTCTATGCTGTAGCGATACTGTCCGGGCATGGTAGGAATTTCTTCCCGGATTCCGGATCCTTCCTTTATAAAGATCGGATAAATCAAAGAGGACGCATCCACGCGCGTCTCACGCACCATTTTGCGCAGAAGTTCATTCCCGCGCAGCCTTCTCGGTCTGATTGTCATATCCATTTTATCACTCCCTGTTTTTCATCCATTGCAGTTTCCTGTGCACAACTACAAGAAAACCGTATCACCCTTTCAGTCCGCGGGACTGCCGGTCCATGTCTTCCACAACAATATCGTAAATTTCGCCAAGCGAGGAGCAGTATTCCAGAACCTTCCACGGTTCATTTGTATGAAAATGAATCTTAATAAGCTCCTCATCACCGACGGCCAGCAGGCAGTCTCCCTTAAAGTTTTCTGTGAAGTAATCACTGATCGCGTCTTCATCCAGATCTTCGCCTTCGATCAATAATTGTGTATCATACTTAAACTCCAGCATCGTTCTTACACCATTCCTTTTATTA
>JAJBVF010000524.1 GCA_020859965.1 Clostridiales bacterium | reverse complement strand
GTATGGATTCCGGTTCAAAGCAGGCAGTCAGATTACATTCTATTTCATGTATGTATTTTTCAGATTTTCTGCAAGGATAAGGATCCGGTCGAGACAGGCGTCGAAAAACTGCTTATAGCTTTCACAGAAGCGATTCTCGTATGCCGAAAGAGCAGGATTATAATCCCGGTAACGCTGACATCCACCCCGGCAGATCCAGTGGTATCGGCACTCTTTACATGTGTTTGAGATCTGAAGGGAGCGCTCGACAAACTGAATGTCGATTCTCTTTTGCTGGATAGTGGAAAAGCTGTCATGATTGAAATTTCCAAGCTGGTATTCATCCAGCATATAGAAATCACAGGGATAGACGGTTCCATCCGCCTCTACTGCGTGTGTGATACCGCAGATACCGCACTGATCGCAGGAGGAAGGAGTGTAGCCGGCAGCGATAGCCACATAATTATCAAACTGCCGTATGTAAGGTGCGTTGCCGTCCCGGATATCTTTATCCCAGAGCCGAAACAGGCGGATCAGAAAATCGCCGTATATATCTGGTGATAACGACCATGGCGATATTTCACGAGGTGCTTCCAGTGGGTCAAGGCACGCGATGTATTGCTGATAGAGCCAGCCATGATTTTTGTACTGCAGATAGATGGTTTCTATCTGATCTGCTACAGGAGGAGTTACGACAGTCAGGACATTGTATTCCACATGATATTGCTCCATCAATTGCGCCGCACGACATACTGCATCATAAGTACCGCCGCCTTCCCTGCTTTTTCTCAGGGAGTCATGGATCGGAGCGGTGCCATCTGCAGAAAGACCGACCAGAAACTGATGCGTGTGAAAAAACCGGCACCACTCTTCGTCAATCAGCAGACCATTCGTCTGAATGGCGTTATAGATAAGGATTCCTTTTTTGTTGTAATGTTTTTGATAAAAAAGCACTTTTTCGTAGAAAGAAATCCCGGCAAGGGTTGGCTCACCGCCCTGAAACAGATAATGAACCGCGATATCCGCATTCAGCAAGGTTTTGCGGATGGTATTTTTCAGAGTGCTTTCAGACATTATCTCACAGGATTGCTGCTGACGCATGCGGATTTCTTCGCGGTAAAAGCAGTAAGCGCAATTCATGTTGCAAAGACCGGAAACGGGTTTGATCAGAACGGATACAGGTGGCATGAGAGAACTCCTTTTGTGTGTGGATTTCTTTGATATTGGTATTGTGCGGTTGACCGGAGTCAGCGGCATCACGGTTTATCCTAATTATAGCAGATATATCTGCACCCTGCATCAAAAATCAGTGAAGGGTAGCCTTCTGAAGAAGCCGGACAGTGATACAGGAAGGAAATTCGGGAAAAATGAACAGAAAAAATATTATTTTTTATTGCAGTGATCAGCAGCGCGCGGACACCTGCGGCTGTTACGGACAGCCTTTAAATGTGACGCCGAATCTGGATCGCCTCGCGGGGGAAGGCGTACGCTTTGCCAATGCGTTTTCTCCGCAGCCGGTTTGCGGCCCCTGCCGCGCTATGTTTCAGACCGGGCGCTATCCGACCGAGACCGGCTGTTTTCGTAATAATATCATGCTTCCTTCAGGGATAAAGACGCTCGGAAATTATATGGAGGAAGCCGGATATGAGACGGCTTATGTCGGGAAATGGCATCTTGCCAGTGAAGGAGAACCGGATAAGCCTCCGGTGATTGACCACACAGTCATCGCAGTACCGCTGGAGCTTCGCGGGGGCTATACCGGATACTGGAGAACGGCGGATGTGCTGGAATTTACCTCCCATGGTTACGATGGATATGTGTTTGATGAAAACAACCGTAAAGTTGCGTTTACAGGCTATCGCGCGGACTGTATCAATGATATGGCCCTGGAATTTCTGGAAAAATGGGACAGGAGTCGACCTTTTTTTCTGACGATATCCCAGATCGAACCGCATCATCAGAACGATCGAGGGCATTATGAAGGACCGGAGGGTTCAAGGGAACGATTCCGGGATTTTATTCTTCCGGGTGATCTGGAGGCACTCGGAGGGAATGCGTCTGGAGAGTATCCGGATTATCTTGGACAGTGCGCGAGTCTGGATGAAAATGTTGGCCGCCTGATTGCGAAGCTGAAAGAGATGGGGATCTACGAGGAGACGGTGATTATTTATGCGTCGGATCATGGATCGCATTTCCGGACCCGTAATCGGGATGCTCATCTGAATGGTTCTGATGATTACAAACGAACCGGGCATGACTCCGCACTGAAGGTACCTCTGATTATTTCCGGCGGTCCCTATTGCGGTGGAAAAGTGGTGGAAGATCTGGTCAGCACAGAAAGCATTCCCAAGACGATCCTCGCGCTTGCCGGTGTGAATGTCGGCGATGCGATGATCGGGGAAAATCTGGCGGATGTGGTATATGAAAAAAATCCGGACAGGGAAAATCAGGTCTTTGCGCAGATTTCTGAGAGCAGGGTCGGGCGATGTATCCGCACACCGGATTACCTGTACGCAGTATATGCGCCAGGCAAGGATGGCTACAGGTATGCGGCATCTGACTGTTATGCAGATGATTATCTGTATGATATGAGGAAGGATCCGTTTCAGCTGCACAATGTAGTGAATGATAGTACATATATGGAAATAAAAGGGAAATTGCGGTTGCGTCTGCTTGACTGGATCGAGCAGGCAGAAGGCTTTCGTCCGATCATCGCGGATGAAGGAAAGTGAAAAATATTCGGCTTTCTGTTTTTCAGTATCATAAGGAAAAAGGATATACCACAATTTTATTTATCAGAAAATGAAACAAGGAGAGGGCAGAAGAGTATGGCAGAAGGA
>JAJBVF010000533.1 GCA_020859965.1 Clostridiales bacterium | reverse complement strand
AGTTTGGCTAATTACAAATCCGTATAAAAGAGATATACTTGGCATATCTAAAGAGAACGAAAGAACAGATATCGAAAGACAAAGCGAGATCTGTTATGTGAAGGCGTGTGACAGGGGGGATTAATACAGTGGCAGGTACGCTTGAATTCCGCAATATATCCAAATATTTTCCGGGTGTAAAAGCGCTGGATAATGTCAGCTTTCTGGCCAGAAGCGGAGAGGTGCTGGCATTTCTCGGGGAGAATGGCGCCGGCAAATCGACACTTCTGAAAACGCTCAACGGTGATTACCAGCCGGATGAGGGACTGTATTTGCTGGATGGGGAAGAAAAGCATTTTAAAGATCCGCATGAGGCAATCGAAGCCGGGATCAGCATTATCTACCAGGAACGGCAGATCTTACCGGAATTATCTGTGGCGGAAAATATTTATCTTGGCAGGATGCCGACCAACCGTTTTGGAGTGATCAGCACCGCGGAGGCCAACCGGAGAGCGGAGAAGATTATTCAGGATTTTAATCTTCCGATTCATCCAATGGATAAAGTGAAAGATCTGTCCATTGCTTATCAGCAGATGGTTGAGATCATGAAGGCATACAGCCGGGAGAACCTGAAGGTTATTTGCTTTGATGAACCAACCGCTTCGCTTTCGGATGCGGAGATTGAAAGTCTGTTTGCTATTATCCGCAAGCTCAGGGATGAGGGAAAGATCGTTATTTACGTCTCACACCGGATGAGTGAGATCGCTGCAATTACTGATAAGGTGGCGATTTTTAAGGATGGAAAATATGTGACGACGCTCGAGACGAAAAAGACCTCCGAGCCGGAGATGATCAGGCTGATGGTCGGACGCGATATCGGATCAGTATACGATGAACTGGACCGGAATAAGGAGATCGGGGATGTATTACTGGAAGTGAAACATCTTTCTTCTGACTATGTGGATGATGTATCTTTTACGCTACACAAGGGCGAGGTGCTTGGCTTTTCCGGACTGGTCGGTGCGGGGCGCACAGAAGCGATGCGTGCGATCATAGGAGCAGACCGGATGACCGGCGGCGAAGTCTTTCTGGATGGTGAGAAAATTACCTGCAGGAACCCGGGCGAGGCAAAGAAGAAGGGAATTGTACTGGTTCCGGAAGACCGGAAGACACAGGGAATTCTGGCAACGCTCTCCGTAAGGGACAATATCAATATCTCCATGCTGGATGCGAACTCGAATAAGCTCGGTATTATTGACCGGAAAAAGGAAGATCAGGTTGCTGAGGAAGGCATCCGGAATTTCAATATTAAAACTCCGGACGCGGATAAAAAAATCGCAGAGCTTTCCGGTGGCAATCAGCAGAAGTGCATTGTCGCCCGCTGGATGTCTACCATGCCGAAGGTACTCATTCTGGATGAGCCTACCAAGGGTATTGACGTTGGAGCGAAGGCTGAATTTTATCATATGATCATGGAATTCGCCAAACAGGGACTGGGAGTGATTCTGATCTCGTCTGAGATGCCGGAAGTGATCGGACTGTCTGACCGGATCATAGTGATGCGGGCAAGAAAGATCAGCGGCGAAGTGATGAGAGAGGACGCTACTGAGGACAGACTGCTGAGTCTTGGAATGATGGAGGAATAAGAATGGATACGACTGCAAAAAAACGCCGCAGGATTCCGATCAGCGGAAACCAGCTGGTACTGATCATAGCGCTTATCGTAGTAATTGCGGTGTTCACCTATCTGAACCCGAACTATTTTACAAAAACAAATTTCACAAATATTCTTACGGCAGCGGCACTGGTAGGCCTGGTGTCGGTAGGGCATACATATCTGATCATTGAACTTCAGAACGACCTGAGCCCCGGTTCTCTGTGCGCGTTTACCGGCGTTCTTTCCGCAATCATGGTGACGAACTGGGGGTTTCCGATCTGGGTCGCGCTTCCGCTCTGCATGATCGTGGGTGGGCTGGTAGGCTTGTTCAATGCTTTTATGGTGAACAAAATCCATCTGGAAGCATTTATCGCGACGCTGGTAACGCAGGCAATCGTCAGAGGATTTGCCTATATTATCTGTGACGGCAGACCGGTAGCCGTATCGGATCCGTCCTTTATCTGGCTGGGCAAGGCGAGAGTTTTTGGCCTTCCGGTGTCCGTCTGGATCATGATTGCTGCATTTATCATTTTTGGATTTATTCTGGCAAAAACAAAGTTCGGGCGGAGCGTGTACGCGATTGGCGGAAATACACAGGCAGCGCGTCTGGCAGGCCTGAATCCGCAGAGGATTGTCACGATTTCCTTCTTCATGATGGGGGTAATGTGCGCCCTCGGCGGCGTGATTTATGTAGCCCGTATGCAGTCCGGACAGCCGGCGGCGAATGTGAACCTGGAGTTTGACTCCATCACGGCGGTTATCCTGGGCGGCGTATCTTTCTCCGGCGGCGTTGGAACCATGTTTGGAACGGTGCTTGGTGTGCTTCTGATCCAGAGCTTCAATACCGGTCTGAATATGCTGGGTATTTCCAGCTTCTGGCAGTATGTGGCAAGAGGCGCTCTGCTGCTGGCAGCTCTTACGGTTGACTATATCCGTAAGACAAATACAGAGAAAAAGATGCTCGAGGCGAGCAAGAAAAACGGCTGATCTGATATCTGATATTTGTGCGGGATCGTGCGCGCGAAGATTCCGCGTTGCAAATATGCCGGAGGCGGCTGATCACCGTTTCCGGACTTTCACAGTGAATGACTTTCATAAATTTACAAATTGCATTCACTGTAAAAAGAGTTTCAAAAAACAAAATAACATTTTTAAAGGAGTATTTTACCATGAAATAGACTTTA
>JAJBVF010000436.1 GCA_020859965.1 Clostridiales bacterium | reverse complement strand
TTGTTATTATACTTGACCAGTCGGTCAATGTCAATAGATTTTTTGGATTTTCCTCGTTTTTTTATTGCAACTCTCAAAATCTGAGGATATACTATACTGGAAAAACCGCTTAACCAAACGGAAAGGAGCATCTTCATGACTGATATTGATTTTACCGCTTTTCAGAATAATCTCAGGGCGCTCATAGACGCCAGAGGCAGGCTTATTAAGGACGTGGCTGCGGATGTCAACGTCACCCCGGCAACCATGTCACGCTACCTCTCTGGCGCTCGTGACCCCGATCTCAAATATGTCGTCCGCCTCGCCGAATACTTTTCCGTCTCCGTGGACTGGCTCCTCGGACTGAACGGGGAAAAGTTCGATGTACTTCCGCAGGAAACACAGGACTTCGCAGAACTGTACTCCCTCGCGTCTCCGGATGACCGCCGCGTGGTCCAGGCCGTTCTCTCAAAGTACCTTCCGGAGAATAGGCCCAACATCTGCGGAGACAGGTCATGAGGGCGCGGCCTATCGTTCTGGTCGATGCTGACGGCAATTCAAGCAGGATTGACCGGACAGATTTGCTCTCTGGACAATATACTGAGTTATGGCTCCAGGATCTCCTCTCGGCGAACCCCTTTCTGCTCCCTACGGATGATTTCGGTTCTCTCTATGATAACCTTGTGTGCATCGGCAGAGAAGTCTCTGCAAACCGCTCCGGCTATATAGACTGTCTTTTCGTCTCTCCCGCCGGCGGCATCGTAATCGTGGAGACTAAACTGTTCCGCAACCAAGAGGCCCGTCGAACGGTCGTCGCCCAGATCATCGATTATGCAAAAGAGATCCAGACCTGGGATTGCTCTGCCCTCGACGAAATTTCTCTGGACTATTTCTTCCAGACAACGGGCCAGGGCTTCCGGCTGATTGATAAGATGGCAGAACTCGGCTACCTGAGATTCTGTGATGAATCGCGCTTCACGGACACCATAAACCATAATCTTTCTTCCGGGCACATCCTGCTGATGATTGTAGGTGACGGCATCCGTTCCAACGTACATGATCTGGCTGATTTCATCAGCTCTAACGCTGTGATGTCCTTCGACCTTGCGCTGGCCGAAATGGAAATCTACCAGACAAGCGGTTCCACTATCGTTGTTCCGCGTCTATTTACGAGGACCGAAACCATAGAACGGAATGTATATATACCGGCGGCCACCAAAGGTAAACCTCATACCCTATCGGAACTCGATTTCATAAATGCGTTTGCCGACGCTGCCGGCATTGATCCAGATCTGGTAACAGAGTTCGTTTATTCTCTCGCGGCCGTCGATGGCATCAACGTCCAAGTGTCACCTGCCGAGTTATCATTCCGCTTTTCTCTGGGCGGAGGCGATTATGCTTTATTCGCGCTCTCCATCCAGAACGGGCATCCCGGCATATATTCCATGCCTTACTGGGTCAAGCAGTTCCTCAGCAAGCACGGCGCAGACAAATCATCGGCCGACCTGTTCTTTGACTTCATGCGAGGCTACCTCGATATGGATCGCTGCAAACTGCCGCCCTATGAGCACACCGGAAGTTACTTTCTCCGGATGCAGGACACGCTGAACCATGCCGATGATTTCGTAGCCGCCGTAGCTGATTTTATCTCCGCCATCAAAGAGTGACGCGCAGGCTCCGGATGCGCATTTATAATCTTTTTATTGTTATGTTATGGTTTTGGTTATGGTTATGGTATAGTGTTAGACATTCGTACAGACAGTCCGTAGGATTTACTGCCGACAGTCTGTACGATTTTATTAAGACAGGAGGTAAGACAAAATGCCCGACATACTCAAACAGAAGGTGGCGATCTATATCCGCGTCTCTACCGCCATGCAGATTGATAAGGACTCGCTCCAGGTACAGCGCCGCGAGTTGATCGCCTATGCAAACATGGTTCTCAGCATCGACGACTATGAGGTTTTCGAGGACCCCGGATTTTCCGCGAAGAATACGGACCGCCCTGCTTACCAGGTCATGATGGCCCGGCTACGCACCGGCGAGTTTTCCCATCTCCTCGTCTGGAAGATTGACCGCATTTCCCGGAACCTTCTCGACTTCACGGCCATGTACTCCGAACTGAAGGATCTCGGCGTCACCTTCATCTCGAAAAACGAACGTTTTGACACCAGTTCCGCCATAGGCGAAGCCATGCTGAAGATCATCCTCGTTTTCGCCGAGTTGGAACGCCAGATGACTGCCGAGCGCGTAACCGCCGTCATGCTCTCCAGGGCAAACAACGGTCAATGGAACGGTGGCCGCATCCCATACGGCTACGATTACGACAAGCAGACCAAGCTCTTCTCCATCAACCAGGATGAGGCAAAAGTCATCCTCCTGGCCTATGATCTCTACGAGGAAAAGCAGTCCATCCTCTATGTCTCCAGACATTTCAACGAGATCGGGCTGAAGACCAGGGCCGGTAACTCATGGTCTGCCACGACCGTTTACGGCCTGCTCACCAATAAATTCAGCACAGGCACCTATGTTTACAATAGCCATCGGAGGGGAAGGGTGCGCGGTGAAAGCGACGAAACCGAGTGGATTAAGATTGAGAACCATCACCCGGCCATCATTGATGACGTGCGATATGACCGGATGCAGTATGTGCTCCAACGTAATCGGCGCGGCGTCTCGAAACAGGGAGACTCGTATGTCAAGAAAAACGTCCACATCTTCGGCGGACTTTGCAGGTGTGGACTATGTGGTGGAAATATGGCTGCAAACCTTGACCGCCGCAGGGCCAACGGGTGGCGTCCTTCTCAATATTCCTGTGTGAACAGGCGGAACGATACCGCGAAGTGT